>JACRQB010000115.1 GCA_016222925.1 Nitrospirota bacterium
GCCCGACCATAAACCACCGCTACCATTTTTGCATCATTCCACTTCAATCGTGACTGTCGCTTCGGTATTCAGCGCGTCATGATCGTGGCCCGCCGCCACAAGCTTGATCTCGTGTGAGCCGCGCGTGAGTCCCTTGACCACCCCTTTAAACCCCTTTTGATACTCTCCATCCACATAACAATGGATGTGCGTTGCTTGAACGCCCTTCGACAGCCTGTACCGCACTTCAACGGAATCCCCTTTTATCACCGAGCCCTGCGCCGGGCTCACGATCGTGAGTCGGCTGCGGTCGTCATCGGCCGTCCAACCGATCGTGCCGCCCCCTAATGAGAACAGGCAGATCAGCACTGACATCACAACAACACGAATCATTTCGCACCTCTTTGAATGATTATTGATTACTGACTTCGAGTGATCGATTGCTACGTTGACCAGGCCCTTGCCTGGCTTCGACCCTCCATCATCGATGCAAGTATCAGTCGTCATCTTTATCGCCCGTTCATCCTGCGCACAGCATTCCCAAGGCGGCGAAACACATGGCATCGCCTCGGACAAGCCTATCTCCGTCATCGCCTTCTATCGGCGATGAAGCTTTCGTGCCCTTTACCCATCGAAAGCATCAGCCTGACACTACCCACCTGCTTTGCACCGATTACCTATGCTGGATTCTTGGACAACCAAAGGCCTTTTCACAATCAAACCCAATCCATCTCTTGCCCAGATCGTTGTTCCCTCCACATCGGCAGCGGAGATGACGTTTACGACTTCCCTTCCGTTGCTGAGAAAGATATCAGGATCATAGATACAGCGGCTTGATCGGCGACACGACGGCTGCCGGATTGTTCTTCCAGACCGATTCATCCGCGTCAACATAGAGCTCGACTTCGTTGCCATCAGGGTCTTTCAAGTAGAGACTCTGGCTCACTGTATGGTCACTCATCCCATCGATGGGAATCCTCGCCTGCTCCAACTCGTGCTTGGCCTGGCGCAGTTCGTCAAGACTATCCCCAACCTTGATCCCGATATGGTACAGCCCTCGTCGGCGGCCAGGTGGTGGTCCTGGTGCATCCCCGACTTGGATGAGCAGTAACTCGTGGTGTGTACGCCCGCACGTCAGCGCAGCGGCTGTGCCGTTGAAGATCCACCCTACCTCCTCGAATCCCAAAAGGTCTCGATAGAAAACGAGTGCTCGTTCCAGATCCTTCACATAGAAGACGACATGACCAAGATAGTGAGCGTTCACGGCTGCACCTCCTGCGAAACATTCCACCGGGTGATGACACGTGTGTCACGTTCGTAGCCAAGCACGCTGACTGAGGCGGTGCCGAGCACGAATAATCGACCTGCCTCGGGTGGGAGACCAAGCCAACAGGCGGTGAGCACGCGTAGGATGTGCGCATGGGCAAACAGTATCACGTCACCATTCACCGCCATGGCCTGCTCAATGATCCGTTGGGCACGATGGCCGACTTGTTGGATCGACTCGCCCTTGGGGACAGACGTCGCCCAGATCGACCAGTCGGGCTGTTCCAGCCTCATGTCCTGCGTCGTCTTGCCCTCATAAATGCCATAGTCCCATTCCAGCAGATCATCGCTCAGGTTCGTCACATCACCGTACCCGGCCAACCGGCAGGTCTCGCGTGCGCGACGCAGTGGGCTGCAGAGCGTCAATCCAAACCGTCGGCCGGCCAGAGCCTGCCCCAGCGCAGCAGCCTGACGCTCACCCTCCGGAGTCAGCGGGATATCGGTACGGCCTGTATGACGCTTGGCCGCACTCCATTCCGTCTCCCCGTGCCGGATCAGCCAGAGTTCCTGATGTGACTCGCTCATATCTCGATCGTAGCCTTGTTGAATTGCTGCCGTAGACCAACCGTGCTTATCTTTTCCTCACCGTTCGTTGGTTCGAGACAAACGTCAGACCGGCTTTTTGTATCTCCTGATACGGAAGCACCCACACCAACGACTCGTCACTCAGATCGCCCACCTGAATCCGATTGCCCCATGGATCTTGAAAGTCACAACGGAAGTTTGGACGGAGCTTCAATTTGTACTTCTTCGTCAGTTTCTTGCGGACTTCTTGAATCTGCTTCGCATCGCGGACCATAAGTCCAAAGTGCTTGGTCCGATCCGGCTGTAATTTCTCCACTTCAAAAATCGCCATAAACTGATGCTCACCGAGCTTGCACCAGACCGCTCCTTCCCCACCACGTAACATCTTCAACCCAAATACATCTTGATAGAACCTCGCTGCCTTCTTGGCATCGGTCACTTCGATCACGACGTGGTTGCATCCGTAGACTTGAACGGCCATTACACACCTACCTTTCCCACGGACAAGTCCACTGCACTCTGCCTGAAGGCAGCCAGTAACTGCTCTGGCGGTTGCGCTCCGGAAAGCGCGTTGGCTCCATTGAACACGAAATACGGAACACTTCGAATGCCCAAACGATGACCTGCAGCTTCCTCTGCCTTCACCTAATGTTTCGGTCGCTGCTTGATCGAGCCCTGCCTGAGCCGCGGCTAGAGACAACGTCTCGATACTCCCAATATCTCCACCCTCCACGAAATAACGGCGAAAGAGTATCTCCACCATCTCATCCTGCTTCCCATGATGCCCCGCCAACCAGATGAGGCGATGCGCCGCAAATGTGTTGGGCGTGCGAGCGATTCTGCCAAAGGCGAAATGAATGCCTTCCTCGGCACCTGCTGTCGAAACTTGATCATAGATCACTTGAGCGGCGGCAGGGCCCCCGAACTTCGCGTCAAGGTACTGTCTTCGATCCATCCCGTTGCGCAGCATGGTCGGATTCAATTGAAATGGCCGCCATCGTATGTTCACAGGGACACCATCCCATGTCTTGAGTGCCTGTTCCAGCCGCCGCTTCCCCACATAACACCAGGGGCAGATCACATCCGAGTAGACGTCGACCGCCAGTGTTCGCTCATTCATGACAGGTGTCCCATCTTTCCTGCTTGATAATCGTTGACGGCTTGTACGAGTTCGGATTTAGCATTCATGACGAACGGACCGTACCGCGCAATCGGCTCATCGATAGGCTCACCACTCATGAGCACAATCCGGCTATCTGACTTGGCCTCAATCGCCACGCGTGATCCATTCCGCCTGCACACAAACAACTCCGCCTCTCCGGCGTCACGTGAGCCATTCGTCGAAACCAGGCCGTGCACGACGAAGACGGATGCATTGTGCCCGTCCGGCAAATGCAACTCCACACGGCGGTTGGCAACCAACTCCAGATCATAGAGTTCAATCGGTGTCACCGTATGGGCTGGCCCCTTCTGTCCCTGAGCCGTTCCGGCAATCACACGCAGTTGGCCTGCTCCACCTTCGAGTTCGACCTTTGGAATATCGGCATTCAGGATCGTCTGGTAACGGGGCGCCGACATTTTCTGTGCGCGCGGCAGATTCACCCACAGTTGAATGGCATGCAACGTCCCACCCTTCTTGGCCCACTGTTTCTCGTGCAGCTCTTCGTGCACGACTCCGGATGCCGCCGTCATCCACTGCACATCACCCGGCCCGATCACGCCGGCATTGCCGGCGGAATCCCGGTGAGCCAACAAGCCCTCATAGACAATCGTCACGGTTTCAAACCCGCGGTGAGGATGTTCGCCGACCCCCCGCGGGTGATCGGTCGGTTCAAAATAGTGTGGCCCGGCATAGTCCAGCATGAGAAACGGACTGACCTCTCGATCGAGGTCGTTGCTCGGGAACAGGTTCCGCACAGGGAACCCGTCTCCGACCATATGGGCCGATCCTGGTTGATAGATCCCTGCGACTTCTTTGACAACAGCCGTCCCTGTAGCCATGTGGTCCTCCTTCACACCATGGTTCGTAGCGCGTCATCCAGCGTCACCGTACCCCGCACAAGCTTGTCAGGGTGCTCATAGCCGATTGCGCCTTTGGAGAACGCCGTGTACATTTCTTCAAACAATCTCGCCGCTTCATCGGAAAACCCGAACGATTTGAACGTCGGGACCACGGCACTGAGTGGGGCATGTTGGGCCGTCACCGTTTTCCTAAGAATCTGACTGAGTGCCGAGGCCGCTTGATCCGGGCTGTACTCTTCAGGGCCCGCCATTTCCACGATCTGCTTACCATAGCCACCGGCCATCAACTGCTCTGCACCAATCCTGCCGATGTCCTTGGTCGAAATCATGGGAATCTTCGCCGGTGGCGCAATGAATGTCGGAAGAACACCCTGAGCCTTGGCCGCCCCAATGACCGGCGCCCAGTTGTCCATAAAATAACAGGGACGGAGAATGGTCAGGCGTTTGGCAATACAGCCGAGTGCATGTTCTCCATAACTCGCTGCCCGAATCGGACCGGTCCCACCGTGCAGATGTCCTCCCACCGACGACAGCAGCACAACATGTTCGACTCCACTCTTCTGAACGGCTTCCTCGGCCGAGCGGACGATCACCCGCACCGGCTGTTTCTTGCTCAGCAAGGTCTCCACCACTGCAGATCCCGTATTCCCAGTCGCACCAAGAACAACAAACATGATGAGTCCTCCTAATCCTTACGCGACGCCTGATCGATTCGTGATCACCCGTGCATGATGGCGTCGCTATCGTTGATTGTAAAGCGTCGCCCTCCACCAGACCACTATTCATAGCCACACATTCCAGCTTGGCAACTTGCGTTCCAGTGTGACACTGGAAGTCTGAGATTTCCGATTCCGCTGCAGCTAAGAGGGTTTAGAGGTGGAACAATCGAAGGATCAAGAGATCATCAAAGACCGATCAGGCGGCGAAGAATCGGCACCGTGCCGAAGGATCGGCTCCTCTAGGCTGGGCGTATGCTACGCTTAGATAGAGGGTTCTGATGACGACTCCGCTCATTCGCATCGGTCTTAGACTCATCATCTTCATTCTGTCAGGAGTGATTGGCCTTCATTCGGTGCTCGCAGCGGATGAGTTCACCCCATCCTCCCAGGTTAGTTCCGTGAGAATTTCCGTCGCCTCGTATGAACGAATTCCAATCAATAGACTCTTAGCCCGTCCGGATCATTATCAGATGAGGGAGATCCGCATCACCGGAACCGTCTTGGCGATTCAGACGGAGATCATCCCGAATCGGATGATCTGTGGAAGCGCCCATGAACGGACGACGCTCCTGATTGAGGATGACAGTGGGCAGATCGAGATCCTCGATCAAGGCGCCTGCGGGAAAAATGTCGGTGCATTGAAAGCACCGATGTTGAAGGCAGGGCAACAGATCCACCTCTTGGTGCGGATCATGATCTCAACCAGCTTGGGCGCTTCCGGCTCATCGGTGGAGACCACCATCCGCTATATCGATCTGGTGCGAGACTAAACCAGGTCATCTACGAGGAGGCACTCAATCTCGTTAACGCGTCGCAGGCCATGATCATTTCCGTAGAAACGCACGGCCTTGTAACCGATGGCCGTCGCCAGCCGTATAACATCAAGCATGCTCAGGCGGTAGCGTGCCCGCAATTCAGCCGCTCGATCAGCCGAGTCTCCACACTGTTTTCAGATTCTTCGTTCGTGGTGAGATTGTCGAACCATGAGCGGAATTGCCGGGGATCACACGCCCTTCGACAAGCTCAAGACGAACGGATTAGGACAAAGACTTTCTGAACGCAACATCAGGTCATCACGATGATCCGAGGACATGCGGCCTGGGACTGCCGCGCTCATGTCTATTTCGCTACGGCATAGGGATCAGGCTTGACAAGAATGCGATTGCGGCGCTGAATCTGGTCAGGCCATGTAAACAGGCTACATGCCTGCTGTGGGGTGTTTGTGGAATCGGTTAGGAGCCGTAGTGGGCAGACACTTTAAAGATTCAAACTTCCTCGATCGTACGTGGCATGCACCGCCATCGGCGCGTGGACGGTCACCGATGGCTGCACTTACTCCCATCCACTGACTTCGTAGCCTTTGTCCTTCAGGCAGCTTGCGACGGCATCGGCGTACGGAGGGTCTGGATCGAGAGGCTTAAACGTTCCTCCGAGTAATCCAACGACCAATCCAATCCCGCTACCGGCGGCAGCCCCA
>JACRQB010000157.1 GCA_016222925.1 Nitrospirota bacterium
CCCATCAGGGTAATGCCCATCTGCTGGTTGTACTGGTAGATTTCCCGCATGAGCCAATAGCCGGCAAACGGCAGGGCCAGCAGGCCGAACACGCCGATGAAGTTGCCGACATAGCCCATCCAATCGTAATGCTCTCGATCTTCAGGACTCTTGACCGATAAGTACCGGACACCGGCATAGGCCCCGCAGATATAACCTCCAAGGACGACGTTCGCGATAAGGCGATGAATGTTGATCGGCCACCAGGTGGGATTCCACGTTGCCGCCCAGGCCCTCTCAAAGGCGGTCCCGTCTGCAATCACAACCGGGCTGGACTGGAACGTCGCCCAGGCATTGGGGACAATCATAATGAATAAGGCAAAGAAGTTCAGGAGAAACCCGAGAAACACATGCAATGTCTTCTTCCTGCCATGCTGCATAGCATCCCACCCATACCAATACAGATACAGCGTCGCCGTTTCTAATAAGAACAGGAAGCAATAGAGCAAAAAGGAGGGAAAAAAGACGTCCGTCAAATAGTTCATCAGTTTGGGGTAGAACGCCACCAACAGAAACAACAGAATGCCGCCGAACAACGCGGTGGTCGCATAGGCGGAAGTCAGGAGCTTGGTAAACTCCTTGGCGAGCTTGTCATAACGCTTCTCGCCTCCCCTCCAGGCAATGACTTCGCACAGCCAGGCAAAGATCGGCACGCCTAAAACGAACCCGGCCAATAGGAGATGCAACTGGGCAACGATCCAAACAAGATTCCGACTGCCGACGTAAGGAATATCACGATACTCTGTAGGACCCGCGGTTGTTCCCTCAGCTGCAATCCCGACTGAAGGAAGGGCCAGCCATCCCGCCATCAACAAGAGACCTGCGAGCCATCCGCCGTGACTTCCGACGGCCCGGAGGGCCCGTTGAATCATGCTAACCCCTTGTTCTATGACGCTCACCTCATCACCTCGCAAGTTACGGTTTCGTCTTGGCAGAGGAGTCCTTGGCCGTTCCACCTTCAGCCTTCCCCTTGCCCTTTTCTTTTTGATCTTTTGTGGCATCCTTTTGCTGTTCCATGGCCCCAATTTGCGCCGCAAGCGTCGCAACACGCTGAGCACTGCCGCTCAACGACTCGACCGGTTTGAATACCGGTTCGACCCGTGCGTCAGGCTTTTTACAGCATTCATGCGGATGGGGAGTCGTCACGGGAAGTATCGACCAAAACATCAGTGAGAACACGACGCCTACGCCCGCCAACGACGTCAACAGCAGCCCTTGATCGGTCGGCACCCGCATCAAATCCCAACGGGTAATGAGCCCTTGATAATTTTCAGACACTGGACGGGCAATTTCTGCCATGCGGCGAATGGTCTGCCCAAGAATGGAAATCCCAATGACCGCCAAAACGATCAAGACTGCGGACGAAATGGATCCCCAAATCGTGAGCTCAAGACCGATTCGTTCCGCAATAGGA
Organism: Nitrospirota bacterium; assembly: GCA_016222925.1. Lineage (GTDB taxonomy): Bacteria > Nitrospirota > Nitrospiria > Nitrospirales > Nitrospiraceae > Nitrospira_D. Next base: position 1,454 of record JACRQB010000157.1, read on the forward strand.
AGACCCGTATCGAAGAGATGTCTCATACTTTCCATTTCGGCCATCGAGTGCGACGCAACGATTGCAATTTCCGTGACCCGGCTGACAATACACCAGAGGAGCGGAAAAAAGAAAGTCCCAACGAGCGCCGCCCTCCACCAGATCGCAAAACCAAGTCCATCGTGGGGTGGCTCTTTCCGAAGTCGTTCCAAGAAGAACGTTTTGCCAACCAGTCCCAGCGCCCAAATGTCGACCGGAATCGACATCCCAAAAATGATCGGCAGACCGATCCCTTCGCCAAACTGCGTCTCAAACATGGCGATGATGATGGGAACGGCGAAGACGGTCATGGGACTGGCAAACAATATCAAAAAGGCAAGACCGAATCTTCCTTCAAAATGCGCCAAACCCATCGTCATGGCAAGCACCGCAAACACCGCCTTAATAGGAATCCCAGTCCAACAGGCGGACCAGAGGATGCTAAACCCGATCTTTGTCGGAGACATCGCTTCGCGATCTTCAGCCATGGCTAATCTGTCCTAGAATTAATCCAGGAACTCTCGGTTAATCACCGATGCAACCGTGAACAAGAGAATAAAAACCATGATCGCAATCCAGCTGATAAGGGCAATCGGTCGCTTGAAAATATTCCGCTCGGGATCCTTGTCGATGAACGGGAGCGCGACGAGCAGTGCCATGAAGGCAACCGGCAACGCCACAGCCCCCATAAATTGACCGAACTCACCCGCGAACAGTTTCAACCGAAGCAGCTGGAAGTAAAACAAAAAGTACCATTCAGGTTCAGGATGATAGTCCCCAGGGTCTGGCGCTGCCTCGTCCAATAGGACAACCGGCTCCCAAAGGGCCAAGGCACAGATACTGACGAAGACGAACGCCATCCCGACCATGTCCTTCCAAATTTGACGGGGAAAGAAGTAATCGGTCTTTGCCTTGAGCTCTTCCACTGTACCGGTAAAGGGCCCAGCAGGAGCAGCCACGCGAAAGAGAAAGAGATGGAGTCCGGCGAGGGCCATGAGCGCAGCCGGGAGAACCATCACATGCAGGACGAAGAATCGGCTCAACGTCATCTGCCCGGGAGTCGGGCCACCTTTCAGAAATCGAGCAATAAAATCGCCGATAACGGGGGTCTTATCCAAAATCTCGACGCCAACCGTCGTCGCCCAGAACGCCCGCTGGTCCCAAGGCAAGAGATAGCCTGTAAAGCCAAAGGTAATCACCACCCCCAACAGGGCAAGCCCGACAATCCACAGCAATTCTCGCGGTTTCTTATACGCTCCCCAGAGAAACACCTGGGACATGTGTGCAAACACACAGACCACCATCGCACTGGATCCCCAAAAATGGTAGCCCAGAAGGAACCAGCCATAATCAACGTCGTGAATAATATATTGCGTACTGGCCCAGGCGTGGTCTGCCGTCGGCACATAATAGAACATCAGCAATGTGCCCGTCAGCGCCTGCATCGCAAAGATGAACAACAGGATAGAGCCGAACACGTAGGCCCAACGAGACCCGCCAGGAAGCGGCTCATTGAGCATCTTGGCCTGCATTTCCTTGAGGCCGACACGTTCATCCAGGAACGCGACGAGCTTTTCGATCGTGCTGGGCTGATGATCGGAAATCGTTGCAGGGGATGAATGCTTACTATCCATATCGCCAGCTTTCAAATGATCCGAATTTGCGACTTCGTACCGGCCTTGAACTCCATGTCGATGACCTCAACCTCTCCCCCTGCAGAAACCCTCACAGGCAATGCGTCAAGGGCGCGCGGGGCCGGGCCATCGAGCACTTTTCCCGCGGCATCATAAATACTGAGATGGCACGGACAGAGAAAGACTTGTCCGAGTGTTTTATGCTGTCGCCACTTGAACGCACACCCTAAATGCGGGCACTTGCCGGAGAACGCTAGGTAGGGAATATCTTTCTTGTTGGTCCAGATGGCCTTTCCTCTGGCATCACGGAATTCGGCGTCCTTACCTTGATAGACTTTTCCTAGAAGCTCTGGAGTGGCCCGTAACACCCAGACATTTTTATCGACCTCAGCCTCCGGCATATAGGCTTCTTTGACCTTTTTCTTGTACTTAAACTGCACACCAACATCTTCTTGCTTGATCTTGCTGACATTCCCCACTTTCAGCCATTCATTGTCGAAATCCGCATACATCGGCTTCATGAGAAAGCGGAGAATCGGATAGGCAATGGGAAGACCGATCAAAAACCCAATGACATTGGTAAAATTCATGAAAAACGTGCGGCGTTTAACACTTTTCTCCAGATCCGGCAGAGGAACCAACACCTCACCCGGAGTCACATGGATATGGTCTTCGAGATGTGAGATCTCCACTTCATGCGTGGTAACATAGTCATCTCGCTTAAAGGGAGGTAACGCCAAGATCTCCGTTGACGGCGCACGCAACTGCACAAGATCGTCCGTCACAACCCGGACATGGCCCATGGCAACTTGTCGCTCACCGCTCCCATTCATCGATACCACGATGTGGCTGATCTCATGGGAAAGCGGATCAAGCACGACTTTCGTAACTTCACCAGCTTCGGTTGCAGCATTAGTTTTTCTTGATCGGCTTGGGGGTATTCACCGAGGCGTTCTTGAACGTCCCTAACCAGGCAGCAAGAGCCTGCATTTCTTTGGGGTCCATCAGATCTTTAAACTTGTTGGGCATGATGCCCTTCTGCCATTCCTTCTCATACCCCTCGGCCATAAAACTCTTGGGGTTCGCAATTTTCTCTTGAATCTCATCGACAGTTAACAACGTGCCGATATTATCCAATTCGGGGCCTCGTTTCTTTCCACCCTCACCCCGAAGCTTGTGACAGTTGTAACATTCTTGCAGTTGCCACTGCTCCTCGCCCACCTTCATAAAATCACCTGCGCTCGCACTAGCTGCGGCAGGAGATTTCTCTCCAGTTAGGGGTGTCTGCGATGCGACTGCAGGCTGACTGCCTCCCAATCCCTTGAGCCGATCCTCAAGCGCTTTGACTTGCGCATCGAGCGCTTTAGCCCGAGCAATCAACTCTTCTGCCTTCCCCTGCGCCGATTGCTTTCGCTCTTTGTCTAACAGTTTGCCGATCTTTACCTTCTCGTCTTCAGGGTCAAACTGCGGCAAGAGGGATGGTCCGGCGACGGAAACTGTCAGCATGAAGATCCAGAACGCGATCACGGCTAAGAGCGACTTCCCACCGCTCATCGTACCGAGTGGCCGTGCATCGAGCAGGATGAAGACCGTCGCTCCGACCAACGAGATGATGAAGAATAGCACCTGAAAAGAGAACGGCAGCTCCTGTGAGTGCGCGATGGCCACAAGCACACCACCAACCACCAACCCTAGCCCTAGCTTCTTAAATAGATTCCCCATGTAAATTCCCGTTGCCTTGCAGGCGCTCCGAACTGTGATTATTTGACGGCGATGGGAACGGCGCTTCCCTCAGGCTCTCTCACCCGCACAACGGAAGTCCGAAGCGCCACAAGCGCAGCCACGCTGACGATAGCAATAAATACCACCGTAATCGCTGTAATCCATCCCGCAGAATAGGAAAGCGTCGGAGTAAACGACTCAGGGCTAAGATCCGACACCAAACTATAGGTATGGAAATACTTCTTAAGCAACGACCGGACCGCCCCCATCAACCCCATAATCCACGTGGATGTGAAAGCCAGAAAAATCAACACAAACTGCGCTGCGAAATCAATTTTCCCCCAGAGGATCGTGCCTTGCTTGATGGTCCGGTTATATAGGATGAAGTTGACAACCGTCACGAACACCAACGTCAAAATTGCGGAAAGCTTAGCCGGCATAGACGCCAGGAAGTCCCATCCCTCCGGAAGCTTCATCTCATCGGGCATATCGGTGCCGGTGGCCACAAATCCAGCCGGAGTAAGCCAGACGGCATCGCTGAGGAGCATGATAATAAAGCCGATCTTGATGACAGTCCTCGCAGAGACGGTCATTGGAACGAACCGACCCAACAAGAACGGTGAGACGGCCAAGGGCAGGAGGAATACCAAGGACATCGGATCTGGGATCCAATATGTATTCATCACCCACATCGTAGCAGGCAGTAACACCACCAAAACAATGGGAGCAAGAATGGTGATCCGAACATTGTCCGCACCTTCGATTCGTTTGAGGCTGAGCCAACTATAATAGTTGATGGCCAAGAACAGAAGCCCGATCATCACCCCTTGCATTTCAAAAAACATGGATAGTTGGTCGGCCATCATGTACGGGCAAAATGAAAAATCGTAATCGCACATTTCGTACGCCAACAAGAGCCCCGTGAACGGCTGCAACAGCGACCCACCCACCGCAATCCAGATCGCGGCAAAACCCATCCAATCGTAGTAGGCTCTCTCCTCCTGCGTCTTCGCCGCCATGTACATATAGGCAGCGATCATCCCGGCGATAAACCCTCCGAACGCCACATTCCCATCGATCCGGTGAAGACTCAGAGGGAACCAACTTTGGTTCGCAATCTTAGTCCACACGGTAGCCGCCGCGATGAAATCCTGCGGCGACACCCCTTCGGCCTTCGGCGGGGTATTCATGAACGACGTGGGACCATTGATCACAAACAAGATCAGCAAACACACGAGATTCAAGAGCACGCCCAGCGCGATATGACGCCCCTTCTTTTCACCTTTCCACACATCCCACGTATAGAGATAGGCATACATGAGGATGGTCTCGGCGATAAACAACGCCGGATACAAAATCGCAAAGACCACATAAAATTGATTGATGAACGAGGTGGTGAACTGTGGATAGGCTGCCAGAAGGACAAAGATAAATAACCCGCCGGTCACCGCCGTCATGCTGAAGAGAATCACCGTGACTTTAGTAATCTCTTTGGCGAGACGATCATAGCGTGGGTCCTGCTTGCGATACCCCAGCCATTCGGAGATCACGATGAAGATCGGTGCACCCAGGATGAATGCGGCAAACAAGATATGGAGCTGAGCAACGACCCATACTGCCGTCCGATTGCCCGTATAGGGAAACTCCACCGAAGATACCCCAGACTCCTGGGCGTAGACATTGGTGGCAGCTGCCACACACAGCGAAAACAACACCATGAGAGCCAGGAGACCGTTCGACAGTTTTTTCACGATACCTCGCCCCCTACTTTAAGAACAGACTCAAGAACATTAGCCTCATTCTTACCATACGTAAATATACTCAGCGAGAGCTTCACGTAACAACCTGGGCCTCAGTGACTAAACCGACAAGATATCCTAGTACTCTTCAGATGCTACTAAGTACTCCATAGAACATGGAAGGCCAGGCCCCACACAAATTGTCAACAGATATGAACTTACTGGCCAGCCGAGCATCTCAAATTCCCCAGCCGTTATCTAGGAAATTCCAGAACAATACACAAAAAACAAGAAGCCCGATTCATAGACTTAGATGCGTAAACAAGAAATAGACTTCCGGATGCCGACGACGTGAACACATTCCATCATCAGCAACCCCTGCGATCCCACCACTCACTTCGCACCGACCTCACTCCACTGCTTCTTCTCTTCATCCCAGGTTTTTCCGGACAGTGCAAAATTCCGTTCATAGAGCACGAGCTTCCATCGGTCTTCCTCAGAGACCTTGCTCTTCCAACCTCGCATCTTGGTATTCGGCACCCCCTCTGAAATACGCCAGAACCACACGGAATCTGAATAAAGCTTCATGCGCTCAGGGTTTCTAAAATCCGTGGCACCCGCCTTCACCGGTTTCCCGTCTTTCCCATGGCAACTGGCACAGTTCACATCTGGATTTTTCTCACCTACGTACAACTTCCTTCCCTCTTCAAGCTTCTGAGAATCCCCCCACCAATCTGCCGGCATACGCTTATCAGCATATTCATCCGGAGCTGGAGGTGGCGGTACAATCGGCCCTTCTCCGACTTGCTCTCCACCACAACTCGATAATAGTCCGAGACCCATAACCAACAGAACGTGAATCAATCTTATCCTCATATTCATGACGATCTCTCACTCTGTCACTTGGAAAGATTCTCGCCAACACCGCGACGCGGTTGAAACAGTGGCAAACAAACAAAAAAACGCTTCCGCCGAGGTACCACCTCTAACAAAAGCGTTCCGGCTACAATTTCGTCGAGAGCTCTGCACTAAGGCCCCGCCACACATAAACCGATTCGGCGAGACACTCTGTAGCCCCCAAGGCTCGTCATCACCAAATCCACACAGGAGGTCCACTCACCTCACAACCAGTTCCAAAGTTAACACGGACTTTCCGATCACTCTCTAAATCCTTTTGGTCGAATTCAACCTTAACGTGTTGCTGCTCCCCTCTCGCCTCTACCAACAGGGGATCACCAAAATTGTCATTGTGCAGATGAAACATCGCTTTATAGTAGCCATCTCCATCCGTCCGCACAACTTGACCGTATGAAATCTTGGTGTCCTTGACAAGAACGTCTGCACTCGACATCCCCTTCCCATCCGGCCCGCATACATAACCCTCGACCATGAAACGATGGTCCGCTTCATGCGTGGCTTGAGCCACCGGTTGAAACATGAAGCTCATTACGAGACAGCAACTCAGGACGGACAGTGCTGCTAGACTTCGACTAGCAAGCTTCGAACTTGACCGCTGACTCGTCGCTCGCTCTTTTGAAGAAATACTCACTCGCTGTATAACGAGCACACTAGGATTCGGGCAGGCGTTTCTAACACAGCATTCCATCTTTGTCAACGAAAAGGGCGGTGATTTCGCTGATACACAAAGGTCTTTCGCAATTTTTATTTTTCAGAATCAGCG
>JACRQB010000158.1 GCA_016222925.1 Nitrospirota bacterium
GTGTTGTTGCTGCGGGGAAGTCCGGATCGCGAGGAAGCCTGATCGTCTCTCACGTGTCCTCTCAACAGAGGCAGTGAAATGGGTCACTGCCTCATATGGAAGGAGGGATTACGATGCGACAGGTCTCTGAGCCTGGGATTGACAAGGGTAATCAGGAGGTGTTTCCAGGGCATGCCGTCCATGGCGTCACGAACAACGTTCACTGGGTAAGGAGGAACTGACCGTGGACGAGACGCGTCACCAGTACATTCCTGCGTTGAGGTTTGGTTGGCTGACTCGCCTATACGATCCCGTCATCCGTTGGACCATGCGGGAGGACCTGTTCAAGCCTCGTTTGGTCAAACAGGTGGGGATGCAACCGGGTCACCGGGTGCTGGATCTCGGCTGTGGGACCTCCACGCTCACGATTCTGCTCAAGCGGCGGCAGCCTCAATCTATGGTTGTAGGACTCGACGGCGACGCAGTGGTGTTGGCACGTGCTCGGGAGAAAGTCGCCGAGGCGGGCGTTGATATATCCTTCGACGCGGGGATGGCCTATCGGCTGCCGTATCCAGATCGTTCCTTTGACCGTGTCGTTGCCAGTCTGCTCTTGCACCATCTGACCTCGGACAACAAACGTCGCGCGCTGTGTGAAACCTTTCGCGTGCTGAAACCTGGTGGACAGCTTCACATCGCCGACTTCGGCCGGCCCCATACCTTCCTGATGGCCTGTGTCTCGCTCATCGTGCGTTGGTTGGAAGAAACATATGAGCATGTGAAAGGGCTCATGCCGGGGGTGATTCGTGACGCCGGATTTACTTATACGGAGGAAACGGGCTGTTACACGACAGCGTTCGGGACGCTCGTCCTCATTCGTGCGGGCAAACCAGAGGGAGGAGCGGGTGGTAGTGAGGGGAGAAACGGGACATCGTGAATTTGAGCGTTGCCTGCTCAATCGAAGGCGATGGTTCCTCGGAGTCAGAGTGATGTTGAGCCACTTGCTCCATCGGCGGCTCATCGTTCTCTTCGGTCTTGCCGTGGCGGTCAACTATCCGTGGGAACGGGTCCAATCCCTCTTGTACGTCCTGCCTGGTGGGGTAGAGGTTGAGTGGTGGATCTGTGTGGCGGCGAGTGTCGTAGATGGCCTGATGGTTCTCCTGATCTTCCAGATCAGCCGGCTGATGATTGGACAGCGTGACTGGTATCTCCGGCCGGGAGCGCGAGGGTATGCCGTACTGCTGCTGTTGGGAGCGGTCATCAGCGTCACGGTCGAGTGGATCGCGATCTATGGCGCACATTGGTGGGCCTACAGCCCGCGCATGCCTGTCGTGCCGGGGTTGAACATCGGGTTGGCTCCGCTGGCGCAGATGCTGGTGCTGCCGCCGCTGATCTTTACTCTGCTGGCGTGGTGGCATCGCAAGATGGGGGATACCGCATAAAAGATCTGCGCTGTGGCATGAACGTCCTCCAAGAGCAGGTCTTTTATTAACCTCCTTCCACCGAGAGGCTGGTTTGGATCGGGTCGAAGAGACAGTCATGTTTCATGACGCTGTGCGGCACGGTGTCGTTGTTGAGGGGACAGAAATCCGATTAAGGCATATCACCTGTTCAGCCAGACCCGGATGGACATTCGGGTCTGCTTTCACTACTGTGAAGCCTCGATGATCAGGAGATACGGCAAAAAGGAATGAGCATGGTCATCCCGTGGCTCCTCTTCGTCGTCTCCGCCGGCGCGATTGTCTTCGCAGGGACGAAACTCTCACGCATGGTGATCAGATTGCAGAACTGACCGGCTTGGGGCGATTGTGGATCGGTGTGTGTTGATGGGGATCATTTACTGGGCGGAACGACGGTTCAGACTGATTGAGCCGGATAGCCTGTTGATGATCGTCGTCTACGTCCTGGGGTTCTGGCTTCTCTTTAACGGGTAACCAGTAACCAACCACTCCTCCAAGTACTCCCACCTTCTTTGTGTTGCATTTGACCACCATGGCCCTTTGCTGACGTGGCATAACGCCACAGTGACCAGCGCAAGGATGCCAGATAGTCGAATGCTATGCATGGCATGCACCCTGCTGTGAACAGTCCTAGAGAAAGGGACGTTATGCGGATTGAGAAGAGACTACCGGTACCCGATGGGACAAGGAAAGCAATGGCATGGTGTGCCAAACCGACAGAAGCTCTGGCTGGTGAACTCCAGACAGACCTCAGCGTTGGTCTGAATGCCAATGAAGCGACACGCCGGCAAGCGCAAGAAGGTCCCAACGAATTACCTGACGCTCCTCCTCCCTCGCTGCTGAAACTCTTTCTCTCGCAGTTCTCAAGCCTCATCGTGTGGGTGCTGATCGGGGCGGCCATTGTGTCTGGGTTGTTGGAAGACTGGATCGATGCGGCGGCGATTCTGGCCATCGTGTTTCTCAATGGTGTGCTGGGGTTTGTGCAGGAGTTCCGAGCCGAGCGATCGTTGGCGGCACTGCGCAAGATGTCGGTCGCGACGGCCCGCGTCGACACCCGTGCAAAAACAGGCGGAACGGCTCGAAACTATCGAGGTCCCGCTTGCTGATCAACGCAACATGGTCTTCATGGGCACCGTCGCCGTTTCTGGTAAGGCCCGTGGTTTGGTGGTGGCGACTGGTCTCGATACGGAACTGGGCCGGATTGCCTCCATGATTCAGAAGGCTGCCGAGGCAGAGCGTGACGAAACACCGTTGCAGCGTCGGTTGGAACAATTCGGCTATACGCTCCTGTGGCTGGCGCTCGGCGTGGTCACCGTCGTGTTCGCGCTCGGATATTTCCGGGGGGAACCGCTGGTTGAGATGTTCCTCACCTCGGTGAGCCTCGCAGTGGCAGCCGTGCCGGAAGGTCTCCCTGCGGTTGTCACGATTACACTGGCCATGGGCGTGACCAGGATGGCCAAGCGACATGCGTTGATTCGAAAACTCCCCGCAGTCGAAACACTCGGTTCAGCCACAGTGATCTGCACCGACAAGACCGGCACCTTGACGAAGAATGAGATGACGGTGACGCGCGTGATGATGGATAACTCCCACTTCGAGGTGACCGGCGAGGGATATGAGCCGTCCGGGGAAATCCGTCCCATACCCCTCAGCCCTCATCCATCAGCCCATCCCGCAGGCTTGCATCAGTTGCTCACTGCCGCAGTGCTGTGCAACGGCGCCACACTGCAGCAAGAGAACGGGACCTGGCAAATCATCGGCGATCCGACGGAAGGCGCGCTGCTCGTAGCGGCGGCGAAGGCCGGCCTCACGAAAACTGAGTTGGAGCGCCGGGCGCCGCTGGACCGAGAAGTGCCGTTTGATGCCGAGCGGAAGATGATGACGATCGTCCGCCGAACGGAGCAAGGCCGCATGGCGTACTGCAAAGGAGCGCCCGATGTCTTGCTGAAACGGTGCGCTGCACGTCTCACACTGGATGGCCGGACTGAGGCCCTGGACGAAGCGCATCGGCAGCTGATCAGTGAAGCCAACGCCTCGTTGGCACAACAAGCCCTCCGTGTACTGGGCGTGGCGTATCGGCCCCTTGATCAGCCGGCGAGTTCGGACGAAGAGGTCGAGCGCGAGTTGATCTTTCTCGGCCTCATCGCGATGAAGGATCCCTTGCGGGCCGAAGCGACAGAGGCGGTGCGCCTCTGTCGGGGTGCGGGTATCCGTATTTCCATGATCACTGGTGATCACAAGGAGACCGCGATCGCGATTGCGCGAGAATTAGGCCTGCATCGCGCCGACGGGGAGGCGTTGTCCGGATCAGAGCTGGATGGCTTAACCGATGAGCAATTGACGCAACGTGTCGAGCGCGTGAGTGTGTACGCCCGTGTGTCGGCTGAGCATAAACTCCGGATCGTCCAGGCCTGGAAGCGGAACGGGGCTATTGTTGCCATGACCGGCGACGGGGTCAACGACGCGCCGGCGATCAAGGCTGCGGATATCGGTGTGGCGATGGGAAAGGCAGGCACCGATGTGACGAAAGAGGCGTCGGACATGGTGGTGACGGACGACAACTTCGCCTCGATCGCCGCTGCGGTCGAGGAGGGCAGGGGCATCTTCGACAACATCAGGAAGACGATCCATTTTCTTCTGTCGTGCAATGTGAGTGAAGTGCTCGTCATGCTATTCGCGACCCTGTTCGGCTTGCCGCTTCCGCTCCTGCCGATTCACATTCTGTGGATGAATCTTGTAACGGACGGCTTTCCCGCCCTCGCACTGGCGGTCGATCCGAAAGCGCCGGATCTGATGCAGCAGTCGCCGCGACAGACCCAGGCGCGCTTACTGGACGGTGGAAGGCTGTGGACCATCACCGGCGAGGGTCTGATGTTGGCGGTCATCGCCCTGAGCGCGTTTTCGTACAGCCTGTTTGTCTGGCACCAGCCGATCGAGCAGGCTCGGACGGTGACGTTTACCGTGATGGTCGCCGCTCAGCTGGTGCATGCCTTCAATTGCCGGAGTGATCGTTGGTCGCTGTTCCACGTGGGGGTGACGACCAACCATGCCCTTATCTGGGCTGTGGTGGCCTCTCTTGCCCTGCAAGTCGGCATTCTGATCAGTCCGTTACTAGGGCCCATCTTTAAGGTCGCGCCCTTACCGATTGAAGATTGGGAACTGATGATGGCCATGGCCCTTCTCCCGTTGGCCATTGTGGAGGCGGTCAAGTGGCTTCAACGACGAGCAAGCGCCGAGCTACAGAAGGCACGAAGCGATCAATGAATTGAATCCCTCAGCGTGGGCCTTCCACGGTAGATACAACCCCTCTTTCGTGGGTGATCCGCTCGACCAGAGTCAACCGGCGAGGCACTAGTAATTACTCCCCCCATTCTGGTTAATTATTATATGGAGTTTGGAATAGCTATGTCTCCGACAAATTGTCACGACAGCTGATCTGGATGATGCGGCCTCAGAGCGTGGTTCCCATAACATTGAGGTAGCGCCTGTGATGGCCAGGTTTTTTCGTCGGTGATGACTCGGGCGAAGGGTAAGGGGCACGGTCACTCTGTCAGGTAAGAAGCCTACTCTTCTTCGAGCAGCAAGAAGGATTGCAGAATGGAGAATGATTTGGATTACCGTTGCCTGTGCGGTTTGCCTAGGAAAACCTGTAAACAGAAAATTTCCACCAGGAGTGCGACGATCAGAGCAACGGACAAAACGAGCGGGCGAGTGGGAGTATTTGTCCAATGCTCTCCGGTGTCGATGGAGGCACAATGGCCCTGACGAGAATGCACAATACGCTCAGTAAGAGCCACGGGATGGCTGATCGTATGGCAACGGTGAACCGCCTGGAAGAGGTGGTCTCGACATCGGATGAGTTCGATCAAGTCGTCTCCCAAGCCTTACCGATTCTGTTGGATCGGGCAACGGGTTATACGAAGCGGTTCTTACGGGAGACCGGCCAATGGAGCGACGACATCGAACATGAAAAATTTGCCTTGCGCTGGGGCTCCGAATATCTCGAACGGTTTATAGTCTGTGGACGTAGTGAAGTCCCATGTCGGCCCTTGTTTCTGTTTGACTCCTTGGTGGCCAAACAGCACAGCAAGCCGGAGCCATTTTGTTATCATCCCGACTTGCTGCGGCCGCTCGGTCGATATCTCGATGGGCTCGTCGCGAGGGCGGTCGTCAGTCGTGACGCGCTGATCGCGCTCTATCATCATTCCTATGGATGGGGCGCGGGGGACGTGATTGCGGTGACCGGACTCAATGGGCTGGAAAGCCAGCGTATCTACAAGAATTTTCGACGGTGGCGTGAGAGCGGCTGGCAGCGCACGATGGATGAAGTGGGCCTCACGAAGGCCGAGCTGGCCGAGCTTGGGAATCAGCAGCAGCGCCATCGACAACGATTCAACAGCGACGCCGAGCGGCTTATCCGAGTCGCTCAGGCACATTACCGAAAAAGTGAGCCGGATCATTATCCTTGTCTCTCACGGTCTCAATGGGGAGACATGTTCACACAGGGTTATGGCTGCGATTATCGAATTTGGCACCTGGCACTCTGTCTCGATTGCATGCAAACGGCCTGGGGATTGGGATCCAGCGGATCCTTGACCGGCGAAAAACCACGTCTGGAACTGCAGGTGCAACCGTAGGGGGGGGCGCCTCGTGGGCGCGTAGATGCAGTAGGAAGGTAAGGAGGTTGTTATGGGTCACGAAGAGGAATTGGACGCGTATCGATCCCAACTCCTTGAATCATTGAACAGCCGGCCCACGATTCGTGGCGTGTCGGATCCTATACAGGTCTATGTCAATGAGCGGCGTGTTGGGGAGCTTGAAGGCGCAGGGACCGGTGCAACACTGCAAGTCCAGTGCGTCGATCACATCGAGACGGTACAACTTCGCGCCGAAGATGGAACGCTCTTAGGAGGGCTTACGGCCCCCGAGTGTGGATATCGAACGGACCGTGTCCGGATTTCCGCTGATACGGTGGAGCTCTCTGTGCACAACATGGCACAAGGGGGAACGTTCAGTGCGCTGTTCACTCCTGCGCCAAGTTTCTGGAGCCGCGCCTGGAAGAGCATTGTCGATGTTACCGACAGAGTGGTCGCCCGCAGTCCGGAACCGGCACTGGCCTATGGAATGCGAATGGTCGCCTTCACGCAAGGGCTATTGGCACTTGCTGTCGTTGGGTTGGTCACTGACCGTATTACGACTGGAAGGACATCGGATCGCACGCCCTCTCCGGTTGTGCAAACAGCAACTCTTTCGCCGGCTCCGGTCGCTGACATGGCAAAATTTGAACAACAGCTGGATGAGCTGGCACGGATGCAAGCGAAGGTTGATGACGCGCTCGGGTCTCAACAGAAAGGCGTGGCGCAGCTGCAGCAGGCCATGATCAAGCTGTCGTCTACGCAGGAGTCCTTCGAGTCCACTGTGCTGACGGTCAGGGAGGAGATCGAAAAGCGGCTGGAAACGGTCGGTCGCGAGACAGATCGCCAGACACGCCAGATGGCGAGCCGAGGGCGGGTCGAGCAGGAGCAGTTGGAAGCTGCCATCCAGAATCTTACAGCAGACAATCATCGGCTCTCCAAAGAAGTCGTCAACTTGGAAGAATATAACCAGGTGCTGAAGTCTAAGTTGCAGACGGCAGTTGCGAGTGCATCGAAAGCTGTCGATCCAAGTCCCGAGCGGCTCTTGAAAATGGCTGACAGCCTCCAGGCAACTCAGCAGATGCCGTTTCTCTTCTGGGTGACCTTCAGCGATGGAACCAGTCAGGAAAGCATCGACAAATGGGTTCATGGAATGCAGGGTCACAAGGGAGCCGTCAGCGAAGGCTGGCAGGAAGTCAGGATTCTTCCACCGGCAGTCCCACCCGATCGATTCTTGGAGCAGGTCAGAGGAGAGAAAATCGTTAAGGCAGCGCGGATCGGTCAGTAGGAAGGATGTTCCGCGAGAAAAGCCTTTCCTGGGGCATCGTTCGGTGGGCATGGACCTCTCGAAATTGCCACGGGAGGGGATGCGTTCCTGGTGTCCCGTCCGTGAGGTGATATCGATGTTCGTTGCTGGTAAAACCCTTGGATCACGTCGAGTCAGCTATGGAGTTCTTTTCTGATGGGTGCAAACCATGAGGCTCACTATTCAGTCAAGCGTCCAGGACTGGACATATTTCGGCTCGCTCTGAGAAGTTTTGTCCGTTGAGCCAAAGAAGCTGTGGTGAGTAGCATGACGATCATGAATGACGGACAAACCAGCAACACCAACGGCTCATGTGCCCGATCGGCACTCTGGTGTGTACCCTCCAGCCGATCACAATTTCGAACTGGCCCTTAAACAAAATCACGAACAAGCAGACAACTGACCGAGCGCAGTCGCTCACGAGAGGAAGAAAGGAAGACTCATGAGAATCGCACAAGTGGCTCCATTGTGGGAAAGCGTCCCGCCCAAGCTGTATGGGGGTACGGAACGAATTGTGTCGTATATTACGGAAGAGTTGGTAGCGCAGGGGCATGACGTCACGCTGTTTGCCAGTGGCGACTCAGAAACAGCCGCGCGGCTTGAAGCCATCTGCCCACAGGCCCTCCGGCTGAATACCGGCATCTTCAACCGAGACGCTCCGATGATGATGTTGCAGGAACGGGGCCTTGGAGCGGCGAGGGGCTTCGATATTATTCATTCACATCTGGATTTCATCGGATTCCCGCTGGCACGCAGGAATACCATTCCGGTTGTGACGACCTTGCACGGTCGTCAGGATCTGCCCGAATTGGAACCGGTCTTCCGTGAGTTCCCAGAAATGCCCTTGGTGTCTATTTCAGACGCCCAGCGCAAACCGTTGCCTTGGGCCAACTGGGCGGCGACTATCCACCATGGTCTTCCTCGAAATCTCTATACGTTTCATCCTCAGGCTCAAGGGTATCTGGCCTTTCTGGGGCGGATCTCCCCTGAAAAACGTCCGGACCACGCGATCGAAATCGCCAAACGGGCCGGCCTTCCCTTGCGGATTGCGGCAAAGGTCGATCCTGCCGACCAGAACTACTTCGAAGCTGAGATTGAACCGTTGCTCAACCATCCGCTGATTGAGTTCGTTGGAGAGATCTCCGATGCTGAGAAAGACGATTTTCTCGGCAACGCGATGGCGTTGGTGTGCCCCTACGATTGGCCGGAGCCTTTCGGGTTGGTGCTGATCGAAGCCTTGGCCTGCGGAACTCCGGTGTTAGCCTATCGACGTGGATCGATTCCTGAAATCATCAATCACGGCGCCACGGGTTTTATCTGCGAGACGGTCTCCGAAATGGTGGACGCAGTCGGCCAGGTCTCCCTCATCAATCGACAGCGCTGTCGGGCGGCCTTTGATGAGCGGTTTACGGCGGAGCGGATGGCACGCGACTATGTGGCGCTCTATGAACGTCTTCTCGAAGACGGAACCGCGCAAGCCGCACATGCTTTCGCTGCCGAACCACACAAGATTCTTGGACGAGGCTGACATGTCTGACGTACGCACTCATTCACAAGGGACTGGTTCCACTCCGAGCCGTGCTCGAGGCTGGGAATTAGTCAAAACTAGAGACTTCGGTTTTTTGTTCGCTGGTCAGACGATCTCTCAGATCGGCGACAGCCTCAATAAGGTCGCGTTGCTCTGGTTTGTGTATGACCTAACCGGCTCGGCGCTCAAGATGGCGGTGGTTGGACTGCTCCAAACACTACCCCCCCTGCTGTTTGGGCCGCTCATTGGTGTCTATCTGGATCGCGTTCGAAAGAAGCCGGTGATGATCGGGGTGGATCTTCTCCGAACCCTGATGGTGCTCTTGATTCCGGTGCTTTTTGGCATGGGGGTCTTGACGCTTGATCGGCTCTACATCCTTGTGTTTGCCACGGCAATCTTTTCAACGGTCTTCGGGCCGGCGTTGACTTCTGCCGTTCCTCTCATTGTGCCTAAGGAGCGGCTTATCGCGGCGAATGCGTTATTGCAAACGACGACCAACGTAGGACTGCTTGTGGGTCCTGCCGTCAGCGGCCTCGGGATCGCGCTCATCGGAGCGCAAAACGTGCTCTATGTCGATGCGGCCACGTTTTTTATCTCTGCGCTTTGCCTGTTCCCCATTCGGGTGCATGAAACGATCGGCCGTTTCCGTGTTGCACGCAAAGGGTTGACGGAAGGCATCGCCAGCGATTTGAGGGCGGGTTTCCGTTTCGTGTTCGTCGAACAGAAGACCGTCACGCTGCTTATGTTGACGGCCACCCTCTATAGCGTCGGCATCAGTGCCTTCATCTTTCTACTGCCGGTCTTTGCGAAAGACGTGCTGGGTGTGGGTCCCATCCAGCTTGGATGGTTGTGGTCGGCGCTGGGCGTCGGGATGGTGCTCGCGTCTCTCAGTTTGACATCGATTGCGCAGGGCGACGTACCTTGGCGTCTGCGATTTATGTCCGGCGCCTTGGCTGTCGGCGGCATTGCTGTTGCCGCACTTGGTTTTTTCGATACTCCTGTCGCCGCCGGAGTCTTGATTGCGGTGATTGGGGGAAGCACCGCCATGTTTACGCCCTTGGTATGGACGATGCTCCAAGAATTGACGCCGGAGCATCTCCTCGGGCGAGTCTTTACGAGCTTCGCAACCGGGGGGATGGCCTCTTCGATGGCTGGAATGGCTGGTTTTGGATGGGCGGCCGATCACATCGGTCCTGCCGCCAGTTTAGGAGGGATCAGTCTCATTCTTCTTTTGACGGCTGCGACCGCGTGGCTATTCAGCTTCTACAAGGCGCACTCCCGAGGATTGGCCGTTTCTCCATCCGGCTCCTTTACCCCGCAACCAAGCACTGCCCAATCATAGAAACCGGACCTCACGGCCTGGTTGAACGACAAGACAGAAGCCTCCGGCTCAACCGGAGGCGCGTCAATCGGAGCAGCCCCTTGACGATGGGGGTTCTCTCGCCTGTGCGCAGATGACAGAGCATCATGAGCGAGTTACAATGCCTGAGAACATCTCAGGAGTGATATTCACGAGGAGGACTCGCGCGATGATCACATCGTCGAGAGCGCTGATCGTTCTGGGTATGAATTTGTTGGTACTGGCGCCGATAGGTGCGGATTCAGCGTTCTCTGAGACGCAAGAAAAAGAAGGCGCGACGGAAGCGAAGCCGCAGCCCGCTCCTGCGCCGAAGGCGGACACCCCGACCGAGCACAAAGAGGTCGTGCCGGAGAAGCATGCGCCACGTCCGCAGCACCACCCGGCCGATACCGACAGTCAGCCGACGCCGCATAAGCCATCATCTGAACATAAAACGCCATCACAGCTCGTTCCTCCCATCAAGGCTGATGGGCTGCCTGAACCGGAGGCTAAGGAGAGGGAGTCAGCCAAGGAGAAAGAACCGGTCCAGGAGAAGGAGCCAGCACAAGAGAAAGAGTCGGTGAAAGAGAAGGAGCCGGTCAAGGAGAAGCAACCGGCCAAGGAAAAGCATCCGGCCAAAGAAAAACAGCCGCTCAAAGAAAAAGAGCCAGCTAAAGAGAAAGAGTCGGTGAAAGAGAAGGAGCCGGCCAAAGAGAAGGAATCGGTTAAGGAGAAAGAGCCAGTGAAGGAGAAAGAGACGCCCAAGAAAGCGCTTGGCTCGCTGATCTTGTCCGTCAAGCTTGCACTGATGGGAGATTCGCGGCTCTTCCACTACGAGATTGAAGCGGAGGACAATCAACAGACTCTTACCCTCACGGGGCGTGTCTCGACCGAAGACGACAAGACGGCTGCAACCGAAGTTGCACAGGCTGTCCAGGGCGTCAAAACTGTCGTGAACAAGCTCACCGTGGAGAAAGATCTGGCCAAAACATTGTTGAAGAAGCAGGACGAAATCCTGACCACTATAGTCAAGGAACGCTTCGCCAAGAGCGCCACTTTGAAGGCGGCGAACTTCGAGGTGAAGACGGAGGACGGTGTTGTCCTGCTCAACGGAACTGTGCGGTTTCAGGTTATCGCACTCGAAGCTGCCGAGACGGCCCGCCAAGTGCCGGGTGTCCGAGCCGTGAACACTGAGAAGATACGGCTGGAAGGTGAGAGCTGATGCAGGGACGCCCCGGCTCCTTGGCTGGCGCTCCCACCACAGCGGAGCACGCAAGCACCGGTTTGATCGAGAATCGTCCACTCCTCCTGACCCGCGATTTCGGACTTGTCTGGTCGGGCCAGCTCATTTCGCAGATAGGCGACGGCGTCTCCAAGCTGGCTCTGTTATGGTTCGTCTACGCGGTGACCGGGTCACCCCTCAAGACCTCTGTGATCGCTCTACTGCAGACGATTCCCCCGATTGTTCTCGGCCCTCTCATCGGCGTGTATGTCGATCGTCTTCCGAAAAAGGTGCTCCTGATCACCAGCGATGTGTTGCGCGCGTTGTTGATCGGGTTGATTCCTTGTCTCATCCCCGTGGAATCCTTTACGGTATCGGTGTTGTATGTGTTGGTTCTGCTGCATGCAATTGCCACGGCAGTCTTCGGTCCGGCTCTCACGGCCGCGATACCCGCATTTGTGCCGAAGACGCAATTCACGGCGGCTAATGCGCTTCTGCAAGGCACCACCAGTCTCGGTATTATTTTCGGTCCGGCGCTCAGCGGGCTCGGCATTGCCGCGTATGGATCACAAGAGGTTCTGTGTCTCAACGCCGCGACCTATATGATTTCAGCTGCGTTTCTTCTGCTGGTTCGTTTCCGCAACCCAGTCACAACTGTTCATTTACCTGCGGCCACGTCGACCATGCTGCAAGATCTGATCGAAGGATTTCGCTACAGCGTCGTAACTCAACCAAGATTGTTGCTCTTGACGAGCATCGCCGCTCTCTATACGTTCGGCACCAGTGCGCTGAATGCGCTTTTCCCGGTATTCGCTCGGAAGATGCTTGGGCTGGGACCCGTCGAGGTCGGCTATCTCTGGTCGGCGCTCGGCGTCGGATTGTTGGTTACGTCAATTGGACTCCTCTGGGTGACGGAGTGGCGAGTCAAGGATCGAATGCGTCTGATCATGGCTACCAGTGTGTTGAGCGGTGCAGCGCTCTGTGCGTTGACCGTGACGCCTGATCCGTATCTCGCCGGGCTCCTCATGGGAGTGATCGGCTGTGGGAT
>JACRQB010000159.1 GCA_016222925.1 Nitrospirota bacterium
CTCGTATCCATCCCGCGCAGTTCGTCTTCGGCCACGCTGAAGGCCATGATCGGCGCATCCTCGGCGCGTAACCCCTGGTTGCCGAACTCTTTATAGAACGGCACGTTGCTGTCCCCGTTGATGGTACTGATTACCGCCGCCCCGCCGCCGGCGGCAAACTTCTTAATCTTCCCGCAGATGGTTTGATAGTCCTGGTGATGGAAGGGGGTGTACTCTTCTTCGATGTTCGCGGCGGGGACTTTCTTGGCCAAGAGCATGGCCCGCAAAATCTTGTTGGTCGTGCGCGGATAGACGTAGTCCGTCCCTAAGAGATAGAACTTCTTGTAGTTCCCGCCTTCGGGGCTCATCAAGTATTCCACCGCCGGCGCCGCCTGTTGATTGACCGCCGCCCCGGTATAGAACACGTTGCGGGAACACTCTTCGCCTTCGTACTGCACGGGATAGAAGAGCAAGCCATTGTTCTTTTCAAAGACCGGCAGCACGGATTTCCGGCTCACCGACGTCCAGCAGCCGAACACCACCGACACTTTGTCTTCCAACAGCAGCTGCTTGGCTTTCTCCGCAAACAGGTCCCAATTCGACGCCGGATCGACGATCTTCGCCTCGATCTGCCGCCCCATGACGCCCCCGGCTTTGTTGATTTCCTCGACCGCCATCAGCACGACATCGCGCAAGGACACTTCACTGATCGCCATCGTGCCGCTCAGCGAATGTAAGATCCCGATCTTGATCGGCGGGCCGCCCGCCCCATACGACAGGGCATACTGGCCCAGGTTGCCCAAGAGCGCCGCCACGCCGACGCCGGCCGCCACGCGCCCGCTCTGGCCGAGAAATTCCCGTCGCGAGGACCCGCTTGCTCCATCCTGTGGGCTGTTCGTATCCATCGTACATCACTCCTTTGTGTCTGCCGTGAGTTGCCATCTGCCGGTTGCTGCTGTGCTACGTCAAACCTCTGCCAACCAGATCGGCCACCTGTCCTGTGCCTCTCGCGTAAAAGGTTCTTCGATCGGGCTCCGGTACAGCCTGACGCCACAAGAGATCGTGATTGCGGCGTCGCTATTGCTGATAAATGAAGCGGCTATTGGTCCTTCCCTAGATTAAGGCCTTCATAGCGTGGCCTCCTTCTTGTGCTATGTGCCTGAGGCATTCTCTCGATCCACCGCGACATAAGCGCCTTGCGAGGCGATCGGGCTCGCCGTCACCAGCGAGGCCTGCGCGGGCAGTACGTGCTCGCCGGTCTTGTCCGTGGACAAGCAGAGCGAGCAGATGTAGCCTTCGTGAACGGCAGCCTTGATCATGTCCGGGCGCTCGTAATCATGGTGACAGACATGGCATTTCAGGTGCTCTCCGGACGGGTTGCCGCGCAATGGCGATGATGGGCGGCAGCACCAGCGCGAGCCCGATCGCCACCAGCGGCGAGTATGGCCGCACCATTTCGCCGAGCCCGCCGAAGAATGCGATGACGGACAGGCCAGCGGCGATCAGCATCGACCCGAAGCCCACGGGATTGAAGTCGTACAGCATCCCGCGGCGGAACTCAGGCGTTATCGGCGAAAGCTTCAGCAGGTACTTGTTGAAGACGATGTCCGAGGCCACCACCACGACCCAGGCCATGCCGCAGTTGGCGTAGAACCCAAGTATGGTGTTCAGGAAGTCGAACATGTTCGCTTCCATCAGGATCAGCGCGATCAGCAGGTTCACGCCGAGGAATACGATGCGACCTGGATAGTGCTTGGTCACGCGGGTGAACGCGTTGGTCCATGCCAGCGATCCCGAGTAGGCGTTGGTGACGTTGATCTTGATCTGGCTGATCACCACGAGCACGACCGCCAGCGTCATCGCGAGCCAGCCCGGCAGAAAATTCTCGTAGATCTCCAGGAACTGGTGCACGGGCTGGTTGGCGATGCCGGTGCTGTTCGCGACATTCGCGATCAGATAGACCGCCAAAAACAGACCCACGATCTGCTTGATGGCGCCGAAGATGACCCAGCCCGGGCCGGCGAGGAACATCCAGGTCCACCAGCTGCGTTTGTTCTCGGGGGTCATCGGCGGCATGAAGCGCAGGTAGTCGTTCTGCTCGGCAATCTGCGCAATCAGGGACAGGCAGACACCCGCAGCCAGCAGCGTAGAGCCCAGATCGAAACCCTCGACACCATGCTGGCCCTGGTAGGCAAAGAACTGGCCGACCGACTCCGGGTGACTGACGACCAGATAGACGAACGGCGCGACCATCAGGATAAGCCATAGGGGAGTCGTCCAGACCTGCAACGTCGAAAGCACTTTCATGCCGTAGATCACCAGCGGGAAGATGACGAGCGTCGACGCTGCGTACCCCAGCCATAGCGGGATGCCGAGCCCGAGTTCGAGTCCCTGAGCCATGATGGAGCCTTCGAGAGCGAAGAAGATGAAGGTGAACGTCGCGTAGATGACGTTGGTGACCACCGAGCCGTAATAGCCGAACCCGCTTCCGCGAGTGACAAGGTCGAGGTCGATGTTGTATCGCGCCGAATAGTAGGCGACCGGGAATCCGGTCAGCATCACGACAACGGCGAAGATAAGGATGCCCCACAGCGCGTTGGTGGTGCCGTAGGAGATGCCGATGTTGGCGCCGATGGCGAAGTCGGCGAGGTAGGCGATGCCGCCCAATGCCGAGATGCCGACGACCCGCGTCGACCATTTGCGGTAGCTACGAGGCGCAAACCGCAGCGTGTAGTCCTCCAAGGTTTCCTTGCTGGCTGTCATAGTGTCGAGGTCTGCCTCGTCCACCCCTGGTTTCCTGCTGAGCTTTTGCGTCATGGCTGTCAACGCTAGGACCTCCTTTCTCTAATGAGTCGGTAGCCATAGTGATAGCTCCCTCGGACCTGTTCCTTCTTGGATGCTGCGCGAATCATTCTGCCCATGTTGTAGCGTCCGGTATCTCACAATAGACGGCGTAGCCCTATCGGGAAAATCCTGAAAGAATGGCGGGAGATCCCTGAGAGGGGCCGTCGAGTGTACTGAAAGAGCGTGGGAATGCAGATGAATCGGCAAAGAACTAGGAATCGGGCTGAATCAATCCGACACGCATCGCAAAACGAACGAGCCCGGGCACATCATGAATATCGAGCCGTTCCATCAATTGGCTGCGGTGAGTTTCGACGGTTTTCACGCTCACATTCAGACGTTGAGCGATATCTTTCGTCGTTTGCCCTTCTGCGACGAGCTGCAGGATTTCGCGTTGGCGCATGCTCAGTTTGGCCAGCGGGCCGGTCTGCCCTTCAGACTTTTCGCGGTAAGCTTCGATGGCATACTTCACAACCGCCGGGGTCAGGTACCTCTCCCCCCTGGCGACCGTCTTGAGGGCCAACTCCAGCTCAGCCAATTCAGCGCCTTTCAACAGATAGCCTGAAGCGCCCACCTGCAATGCTTGTTGGAGGTATTCTTCATTGGCATACATCGACAGCAAAATCACGCGCGTAGTCGGCGACTCCTTGACGATCCTGGCAGTCGCATCGAGTCCGTTCAGTCCTGGCATCGCAATATCCATCAGCACCAGATCAGGAGGATCCGCTTGTACAGACTTGATGGCTTCCCACCCATCACCAACATCCGCGATAACTTCGATCCCTTCGATTTTTTGCAGGAGGGCCCGCATGCCGGCCCTGACCAACGCATGATCTTCCACGAGAAGAATCCGGAGGTGGCTCATGGCGATATCACCTCAACCGTCGCATGCAACTTGGTCTGCTCTTGCTCGGTGAGCGGGAAGCACAGCTCGAGCCTGGTCCCTTCACCCAGCACTGATGAGATGGCGAAGCTGCCGCCGGCCAGCCGCACACGCTCTTCCAGACCGAGCAATCCGATACTTTGTCCGCCCAGTGCGCGCTGTTTTGCCAACATGACATCAAACCCAACACCGTCGTCTTGGATAACAAGTGTGACGTCCTGATCTTGCCGGCACAATGTCAGATCGACGGTCTTCGCCTTCGCATACTTCGCGATATTGGTCAGCGCTTCTTGCACAACCCGAAAGCAGCTGACCTCGATAGGAGCCGGGATTCGCCCTGTTATTCTCTCGACAGACAGTGAGAGGATCCACCCATTCCGCTCTGCCTGCCGATTCACATACCACCGGAGCGCGGGTACCAAACCTAAATCGTCGAGAAGCGACGGCCGGAGATCCAACGCCAGACTCCGCACTTGAGTCAGCAGGCGATCCACCAGCTCAAGGCTATCCGTGAGTGAGCCGAGCCGGGCCTCCCCAACCTCACCATGCTGGATGTCTTGCAAGTCAATCTTCAGCGCTGTCAGCAACTGTCCGACTTCGTCGTGCAGATCGCGCGCAAGTCGACTTCGCTCCTCCTCCTGTACTTGCATCAGTCGGTTAGACAGTATCCGTAAGGAATGGTTGGCGGCACTCAATTCGGCAGTTCTCTCTTGAACTCGTATTTCTAATGCCTCGTGCGCTTGCCTCAGAAGGACCTCCGCCCTCTTCCGGTCGCTGATATCCCGGATGACTTTCGATACCCCCACAAACTGACCCAAGGCGTCCTTGAGCGGTGACAATGTGACCGACACATCGATATATCGGCCGTCCTTAGTCAACCGTACGGCATCATAGCTTTGAATATCATGCGTTCCCCGCACTGTGGCCAGCTCCCAGGCTCTGTCCCGAGAGAGATGGGCTGGAATAATCGTGAGGGTCGAGCGACCGATCATCTCGTTGGCGGTATACCCGAAGAGACGTTCCGCACCTTCATTCCACGACGTCACGAATCCGTTGGGGGTCACGCTCAGAATGGCATCGCTGCTGCTCTCCACGATCGCACCCAGTCGCCTGGTGGCATCGTCGAGTTTCGCCCTTCTCGCCCGCACCACGAGCCATGCCGTAATCCACAGAAGGGCGATACCCACGACGCGATTGAAGCCGGCAATGTCTACCGGGATGACAGGAGGAGACAATGTGTGCCCCATATACGCGAGAACAGTCCCGATGGCCGCAACAAGATACGGCGCAATCTGCCACTCAATCCAGAGAGTCAAGAAGGCGCTGAAAACATCCCCAACGACCCAGACCGCATACCCCCACGGCATGAACACATCGAGAAGGAACGTCCCAGCCAGAATCAACGGAATCAGTGCTCGGGCATAGTTACTGTTCATGATAGTCCACGATCTAAGACAAGACGGCCGCCTGTCGTTTGACGACGGCTGCACGACAAAGCAACAACTGCCGCTGCCGCCGGACTTTGCATGATACTCTAAAGCAAGGATCGGGATCGAGAACGGATGGGTGGTACTAGTCTGACGGTCCTACATATTCGACTCAACCGCTTGCCGGTTCACCACCCATACGCCAGCCAGGATCAAAGTAATGCCAATCATTTCAATCAGTCCGATGGATTCTCCTAGAATCAAGACTGATAACCCGATGGCGGCAACCGGCGTCAGATTGCCCAGGACCGACGCCCGTGAAGGGCCGACACCCTTGACGCCGAACAGCCAAGCCTGTTGTGCGACCGCCGTTGCGAAAACGATAAGGTAGCCGAGCGCCAGCCAATCGGGTGTCGTCACCGATCCGATCCCGGCATTCATCACCTTGTGATCTGTCCAGAGCAGTGGAAGTTGAAGAACGGTTGCCACGAGCAGCGTCGTCCAGTTGACCGTGAGGGCCGACACCCGCTCCATGATTGCGCGGCTGCCGATACTATAGAGCGCCCAACTCACGACGCCGAGAAAGACCAACATACTCCCCAGTAGCGGATGCTCGCCAGCCGATTGAAAGCCTGCGACGGAGACCAGTCCGACACCTGAGAACGACAGCAGCGCGCCAGCCCACACGGCACGCAACGGCACATCCCGAATCAACAGGGCTGAAAGCAGAGATGTCACGACCGGGCTTGCCCCGATGATCACACCACCGACCGCCCCACTGACATAGTTGAGCCCCATGAGAATGAGCAGATGGTTCCCTAAGACGCCAAGCCCCAGAAGCCCCAGCAACCCCATGTCGGCGCGGCTGATCGTGATCGCGCCGCCTTCTTTCGACCACCAGGTCGCCAATAGAATAGCCAGCCCTCCGATGTCGCGAAGGGCCGAGGCTTCGACAGCGGAGAACGATCCGAGGGCCATCTTTTGCGCCACGATCGAACCGCCCCACAGGACTGCCGCGAGTACAACCGATCCATAGGCCACCGTTGCGGGAGGCTGACTCATGGGCACTGGGATACCGTCGTTCTGCCTCGCCGTCAAGCGGTATTCCACCAACGCTCCATTTACTTGACGGCGTTTAGGTTTATCAGTAGCCTCCGTCTAAGGGACAAGGCCGGTTAACAGGGAGGAATTTCATGATCCAGCAGCAGTGTTTCCGCGGATGTTTGGCAATCTTAGCGAGTGCGTCCCTCGTCTTGGGAGGCTGCACCACGGCTCTTGTCCACGATGACGTCAAGTACCCGAAAACCG
>JACRQB010000160.1 GCA_016222925.1 Nitrospirota bacterium
GCTGGTCACGGTGAACAAAAAGAGTGCATCGAGTCCTATCCGTTTGCCCTCTCGGATAGCGGCCTCCAGCAACGCCGACCCCACACCTCGGCGCCGACAATCCTGTGACACATACAGACTGGCCAGCCAGGGCGATAAGGCGGCAGCGAACCGCTTCCACGCGGACGCTACACAGCCAAACCCATCGATGATCCATCGCTCCTTTTGTAGCAGTCCCGCATGGATCTCCAGGTATTCAATATGAGGAATCTCTTCGCCACCGGCCTGGTATCTGATGGAATCGATCGGATTCAGAGGCAGACCGGTGATGTTAGCCATTGTTCTAACCAGCGTGGATTGGCCACCACCGGTGTTCCCCAACACCGCGCCCTTCTCATACGTCACCACTCGCAATCTAGTGTGACTTCGGGGCCGCCTTACGTTGAGCCTACGTCGCAAGCGAGATGCACGTCGACCGACTGCGGGGACGCATTTGGTGCACTTACAAGGACTCATGGCTCAGAACATCATGACGTGATCGACAAGATACTTCCCGTCTTGCTCCACGAGAAGCATCTCGGCAACGAACTCTCCTTGCGCTTTCGTGAACCATTGCTTCCAGATGACTGCTGCGGCTCCAGAGCGCCTGAATACGGCTACCGGCTCACGTCGTGAAAAATACCCTTTCTCACGCTGGTATTGCTCACAGACCCTGTGGAGATGCTCAGGAGTGACGATCCTCTTGAGCCGGTCTGTGAAGTCTTGGACATGCCGTTCATGGTCGCTCGCGGTGGATGCGTCCATGAGGTTGTCCATGATCGGATTGGCGATTCCCAAAATCTGGTCGTCCGACATCTGCTCCAAGTTCATGAGACTTCCCTCTGATTGCTAACGCCACACTTCAGCCGCTCCGGCTCAGGATCGCACAAGCTGCCGATGGCTGCAATCCGCTGTTATCCGGCTGTTCACGTCACGCTTTGCGCAGCTCGCGAATGAGCCGCAGGAAATCGATTTCGCCCCACGATTCGGCGATTCGGCCATTCTCGATTCGATAGACCACTAGGCCCGTGAATTCCAAGAACCGACCTGTGGGCTCGATGCCCTCGAATGCACCGAGATGAGTCACGTGTGCAGTGGTTCTAAGCACGACGCGATCGCCCTCGGCGATGAGATCGTCGACGGAGTGGCGTGCCCCCGGGAATGCCTTGCAGAACTGTCTTTCAAGCCGTTCGAGCTCCGTTCGATCCATGGTCGCAGAACCCAAATGGCCCACGTAGTTAGATGTAATCCAATCGTCGAACTCACCAGGGAACCCGTTGTTCGAGAAGGCAATCCATCTTCGAATCAGTTCTTCGTTCAGCTCCGGTTGCTCAGAGAGCTCGTCTTTCATGCGGTGGCCTCCTTACGCTGCATAACCTAACGAGGAGAAGTTTTTCCTATCAAAGGATCAGCTGCTAAAGACTCGTGTGTCAGGGGAATTCAAACACCCGATCGCAACAGCCTCTCAAGGCGATGTTGGGTGTGGCAGGATCAGAAATCGAGACAAGATGTTGCCGGCTGGACACCTCGCCCATGGGAGATCTTCAGCGGATATCCGAGCATGGGACCACCATGTTCAGGTCTAAAGCACCATCCCGATGCAGCAGTTCGGTCTGCTTACCCCAAAACACCAGCTCGCCATGACAAGACCTCGTAGAGCGACAGGAAAGGAGGCAGTCTTAATCGGATTTTCTCAAGCGCGCTGGATTGGCCATTCTTGGATTGTAGCCATCAATATTGGAGTCTCCCATTCCCGAAGATTGCCAGAGGTGGCAGGTGCCCCAACCCATCGCTGCCGGGCCTTGCAATTACAACCCTAAAAGCAACGGGTCGGGACCGTACATGTGCGCACGTTATCCCTGTGATGTCTGACTATGAGCCTCTCGATCACATGAACTCGAACTTCAGGGAGCCGATCACCGTGAATGGTGCCCCGGTATAAACAATCTCCCTGAAGTTTTGTGTGCCTGAGAAGTACCGCTGGTCTAACACATTGGTAAAGTTTATGGAGGCAAGAAGATTTGTGCGAGTGAAGAACTCCGGCTTTCTGTAGTACACAGCGGCATCCATACGTGCGTATCCAGGAAGCTCAAACGAAGCCTGACAATTAGTCGGATCTGTACATTGGAACACGCCGTTTCGCTTGCCCTGTGCAAACATCCCCAGACCAACGCCCAGCCCTTTCAATGGCCCGTCCTGCAAGAAATAGGTCGTCCAGACTCTTCCCTGGTGGAGCGATGAATTGGGAACTCGGCTTCCAACAAGGAACACGTTGTCCTCTGTGACCCGCGCGTCGGTATAGGCATAGTTGGCGATGATGTCCCAACCGGGCAGTATTCTTCCCGCCACGTCAAACTCAATCCCTTGGCTGCGCTGCTCACCGGTCGGGACAGAGAACACGAATCCGCTGAGCGGATCGCCCGTTAAGACATTCCGTTTCTTGATATGAAAAGCCGCAATGGTCGCCCGCAACCGGTTATCCGGGCTCTGAAACTTCACACCTCCCTCAACGGACTTCCCACGCTCCGGCGCGAATGTGCCTCCAGTGGCGCTTCTGAGTCCTGGCTCCTGGGGGGCAAACGACTCTGTATAGTTGGCAAAGAGCGCGATTGGTTTCCACGGTTGATACGTCAGCCCAATCGATGGACTAAAGGCCAGCTCTGTTTGACTCGTATGGGTCGTATCCAGTGTGTCATCGGTCGGGCGATTCGTGAGGTCCTGTTTAAAATAATCGAACCGACCGCCTCCGTGCAGATGGAGATTGTCCAGGAGGCTCACGTGATCCCCAAAGTAGAAGCCCAAGATATTATTGACCGTCTTGCTATTGCTGAATTTCGAAAGCGGCGTATCCAGAAAGAACCGGTTCCTGGTGTTGAAGATATTGATAAAACTAAAGGCTCCCGGCGTGCTCGTGTCACCGCCGAAATCACTGAACGCCGACTCTGACGCGACTTCCCGCCCCAGTTCGACCCCGACAATCGTCTTGTGCGCCAGTGCGCCGGTGGCGAATTTTCCGTGCAATTCATTTTGCAAATAGTGACTTTGAGTAGTTGTCGGAATCACGAACCGCGCTAAGTTCAGATTCCCTTCGTTTTCGTCTCCGATCAGGAACCAGGATTCCATGCTGCTGTATCGGCTACGGGCCACAGCCGCTCTAAACGCCGTGCGCCATCTGAACATATCATTGAAGTCGTGCAGGAAGGTCAGCGTGGCCTTTCCATGATTCGTCTCGAGTTTTCTCCTCGGATCGCCCAGGAAATTATTGACGGGAATCGACGCCACGCCGCCACCGATTGCCACGAGCCCACGATCGATCGGCCTGTTGTCATAGAGATACTCGGCCTCAAACCGGAACGTCGTCCGCGGTCCCAACTCCCAGCCAAACGTCGGCGCGAGAAAGATGCGTTCCGAGCGGACACCTTCTCGATAACTGCCGGCATTTTCGTACATGCCATTGAATCGATACGTGAGGGTCTTACTCTCATTCAGCGGCCCGCCGATGTCTATTTGTGGACGGTACAGATCGTAATTACCGAGAAGCATTTCGGCTGCATAGTAGGGATCCTTCAACGGCGCCTTGGTGATTTGATGAATCATTCCACCCGGATCCGATCGGCCGTACAAATACGACGGCGGGCTCTTCACCACTTCTATCGATTCGATGTTAATGATGTCTCGCTGTGAGCGCGAGCTGAAGGTACTGTCATCGCGAAATCCGTTCTTGAAGACATTGAACGGCGATGCGAATCCACGAATCATGAAGTTGCCGCCCTGCCCACCCTGGGTGCTGAATTGCGACACACCGCTCACGTTGAGCAACGCCTCATCGAGACGGATGACTCTCTGATCTTCGATCACTTGCCTCGTGACGGTCTGGATGGATCGAGGCGTGTCGTGAACCGGAACGGGGATTCTCAGTGCAGTCGATGTGTCTTGCGCGGTATAAGCAGAGTCCTTTCGCTCTCGTGTCTCTTTCACCATCACTTCAGGGAGCTTGATTGGCTTTTGTGAAGCCGGGGCCATTGGCTCCCCTGCGGACTCCGGAGAGGCCTTCTTCTCTTCCGCCAACATCGGTGATGCGGTAGCCGGTACAACGACACCCGGCACGAGCGTGACGGCTCTCGTACCGGTCACACGATAGGTCAGCCCTGTGCCTGCTAACAACGCTTGCAACGCCTCTTCCGGCTGATACGTCCCGCTGATACCGGATACATTGATGCCGGAGACAAGCTCGGATGGCACACTGACCTGCCAACCCGTTGCTTCAGCAAAGGTGTTCAATGCTGCCCCGAGTGGCTGGGCGGGGATGTTCATGGCAGCCGTGGCACGTGACGCCTCTGAGATCACACCGTCCTGGGCAACGACCGTACCGGCTGCCATCGTGATGAAGGTAAAAAGAAACAGGCTCCAGCTCACAGGCTGCGCCCATGTGTCAGTCCACCGTGCTCTGCGTGCCTCGTCTCGTGCAACATGTTTGTTTGTGTGCAAATCTCGTTGTTCCATTGTTCTCTTTCCCGTAGGGCCTCCTGTTTTTCGATTCACGTTCTCTGTAGACGGGAGAGGACACACTCTTCCTCACCTGTTGCTAGGCCAATCGACGATTTTGAGGGTCAAAACAAAATGACAAGCCGATCAGCCAGGCTGATCGTTGAGAGAGGAACTGTCTGTAGGAGCAACGCCAGCGCGCCGGCGGGATCATCGACATTGTAGGTGCCGGTCACGTTGATGTGGCCGACCTGTCGATTCATGAGCAGGATCCTGCCGGCATGATATCGCTGCAATTCCTCGAGCACCTGCGTAAATGGAACGTTCTGAACCACCAGCCGACCGCGCATCCATGAGGAGGCAGTCGTCATGTCGACGGCCTGCGGCCGGCTGAGATGATGTGGCTCCGTCTGGATCTGTGATCCCGCGGTCACAGCGACTGGAAAGCCTGTCTTCGCTTTGGATTCAACTTCGACAGCACCTTCGAGGACGGTGATACGATCGCCACCCGCGTCGGTTCGTACGACAAATGCTGTT
Organism: Nitrospirota bacterium; assembly: GCA_016222925.1. Taxonomy (GTDB): domain Bacteria; phylum Nitrospirota; class Nitrospiria; order Nitrospirales; family Nitrospiraceae; genus Nitrospira_D. Next base: position 5,041 of record JACRQB010000160.1, read on the forward strand.
CCAACAGCTCGAACCGTGGTGTCCGCGCTCTCGACGAAAAACGGCCGCTCCGCGTCGTGTTGGACCTTGAGAAACACTTCACCCTTGAGCAAACGGATTCGGCGAGTCGTTCCGTCAAACGAGAGCGCGAGGGCTGTCTGGGTATTGAGCGTGGCAATCGACTGATCGGGCAACTCGACGGTGCGCCGCTCTCCAACCCCCGTCTGATAGTCAGCCTGCCAGCGGATGGAAATATCAAAATGATCGGCGAGGAGCACCACGAAGACAAGGCACGCAGCTGCCAGGACGGGCCATCGCAGAGAAAACGTCGGCTTTGATTCAAGCCAGGACGGACTTGCCCCCGCCACGACAGAAGCAGCCGCAGTCAGCTCAGGACTATCCCATACTCTGGAAACCGTGCGATAGATGAGGGCATGCTGAGGACTCTGCGCCTGCCAGACCTCGAAGGCTCGCCGTTCTTCTTTCGTAATACGGCTGTTCTGTAAACAAATGACCCACGCGACCGCTTCTTTCCTCAGTCGAACGTCTTCCTCGGATTGCGCCATGTCGTCTGAATCGTCCGGGCACTGCATGCATCAGTCCGGTCGGCCATGGTTCACCAAAACCTGGACTAGTATACAGTGTGACGATTGAACGAACCAAGATCCTCACTCCTGGTGATCAATGGCCTCAAGAGCCTCACAACTTTGATCCAGGGCGCGCATCAGCAGCTTTTCCACCCCGCTCTCCGAGATATTCATCCGTACGGCGATTTCCTGGTAGGAATACCCATACACCCGACAGAGTACGAAGGCTTCACGGCTGCGAGGAGGAAGCTGTTGAATCGCCTGAAGACAGAGGCGAAGGCGCTGTTTCGCGTGGAATTCGCGTTCCGGTGAAGGTGCCTGAGACGGTACGGCCATTGCGGCATCCATACCATCGAAGGCTTGGACGCTATTTTTTTCTTTCCGCAGATGGTCAATCGCCAGATTCGCGGCAATTCGATGGAGCAATGCGCGAGGCTGCTCGACGACATGCCCTTCGCCGAGCCGCAGCAACCGGACATAGGTATCCTGGACCAGATCCGCAGCCGTTTCGTGCGACTTCACGATACCGACAAGCCGGCGCGTGAGTTCCTCGCGGTACTGATGGAACAATGAGGCGATCTGCGCATACGTGAGACGCAGTGCGGTCCCCACATTGGAAATGTCTCGTGAAGCCATGAGCTGTGCTTCAGCGAGATGTGTACTGTGTGTCGTCATTGCCTATCTCCCTTTGGTCCAGCGTTCTCAATAAAAAAGCCCAGGGTGTCCTTTGACACCCTGGGCTCCGGTCTTCAATGACCTCTGGCCTCGTTTAATGGTGGTTGCTATTTAGATGCGCTTTGCACTTAGCCTGAAACGTCTTGAGTGAACCGTCTCACCTGGAAGCATTTCAGCATATGGATCGATCATTCTAGATTCATCTGCACCTATTCCTATTTGATATAGCTTCTCAATATCATCTACACGGATTTACTGTCA
>JACRQB010000187.1 GCA_016222925.1 Nitrospirota bacterium
AGGCGGTAGCCGTGGAGTTTGAGGCGTTTGAGGCCGTCAACTAAGCTCGTCCACGAGAGCCCGGCGCTCACCAGTGCGCCCAGGACCATATCTCCACTGACCCCGGAGAAACAATCGAAATGCAAATGACGACCCACTCAGCTCCTCACATGCTATGCGCAAAATGACCGGACATCTTACCGAAGGCGTCGACGAACGGCAATCGCTGGTTCATTCTCGACGCTTCGTTGACAGCCCAGGGATGCTATGTTATCCCCCTAGGGATGCGTTAAGGTTGCATCGTAGCGGACGAGCCGCGCTCGTTCAGGAAAACATGGGGTCAGGGTTTTCGTTGAAGACGTCACGTAATCTCCATCGTACGAGGCTTCTGTTCGGGTTGCTCACCCTGTGTGCTTCTCTGATGGCCGTATTCCCAGTCGAGAGCCTCTCGAAAGTGAAGCCTCCCCGCGTTCCCAGGCCCGAGCCTCAGCTCAAAATTGTCGGCCTTAACATTGCCCCGACCCCATATGCTCTGGGCAACGGGCCTCTTCAGTTTTCCGTTACGATCCAGCTTCCGAAAGAAGTGGATGGATCCACGATTTTGGAGGTGACCTCGCTCATTAGTTCTCCGTCGAAGAGCTCGCTTCGGTTTCTCACTTATCGACAGCCCATTCAAGTCCCTCCGGCTGTGGATGGGGAGACAGGACGATCGAAGGTGTCCGTTGAACTTGCGTGGGATGGTCAGGATCACCGAAAGCAACTCGCCGGGGTGGGTATGTATTCGTATGAAGTGCGGACAAAGTTGTTGGCCAATGGAGAAAAGGGGTTACGCACCGTGATGGTTGCCTGGCCGAAGCGAGGCCTACTGGAAGTGAAATAGAGGCTCATTCGTTTTTCCCGCGCCTAGTTCTCTACTTTGTCGATATTCATCACGCCTACACCCGCCGCGCAGGAATTGAGCATCGTCAGCAGCGCAGCGACTCCCCCGAAGCTCGCCCCATAGCCTCGGCTGGTTGGCACGGCAATGACCGGGCAGTGGACCAACCCTCCCACCACACTCGGCAGGACACCGTCCATGCCGGCCGCGACGATCACGACCTTCGCATCGAACAGCCGATCTCTCTTTCCGAGCAGTCGATGGATACCCGCAACCCCGACATCATACAGTCGCTCGACGTGGCTTCCCATCACTTCTGCCGTCACACGAGCTTCTTCCGCTACGGGCACGTCCGCCGTTCCCGCGGTTACCACGAGTATATGGCCATGTTGTTTCTGCCTGGAAGCGCGAATCGCCACCAGGCGTGCATCGGGATAGTACCGTGCCCGCCGATCTAGGCGGCGAATGGCTCGCCCAACCGATGGGTTGGCACGAGTGGCAAGAAACGGACCTTGTTTCTTGATGAGCGCCCGAGCGATGGCGATGATCTGCGCTGTGGTTTTCCCTTCACACAAGACGACCTCGGGGAACCCTTGTCGTAAGGACCGATGATGATCGAGTGAGGCAAAGCCCAGATCCTCAAAAGGCAGTGACCGCAGGCGCTGAAGTGCCTGTTCCACCGTGGCATCGCCTTGACGGACTTGCTGCAACAGCCGTTCGAGTCCTTCCGGATTCATGTCCACCCCTTCTCTGGTTTTGCATCCCGCTCCATCAAATCAGTAACGGCTTTCCTACAAGATTTATCGTCATACAGTACGGAATGGATTTCTTGTATGATCGGCATATCGACCTGATAGCGCTGGGCCAATATTAATGCGGCACGTGCCGTCCGAACGCCTTCAGCGACAGCCTGCATTCCTGCCAAGATCGCCTCCAACTTTTCTCCCTGGCCGAGGCGAACGCCTACCGAATGGTTTCGGCTGAGTGTGCCCGTACAGGTCAGGACCAGATCGCCGACCCCGGACAGTCCATAAAACGTGCGTGGATCGGCTCCCATTGCAGCGCCAAGCCTGATGATTTCAGCCAGGCCTCGAGTAATAAGCGCCGCGCGGGCATTGAGTCCGAGCTCCAGACCATCGATCACACCGGCAGCCAGTGCCATGACATTTTTTAGGGCACCGCCGAGTTGAACGCCGATGACGTCTGTATCGGCGTACACACGAAATAGAGGCGTCATCAACGCAGATTGAAACTGCCGCACGAGCTGTTCATCGGAGCCAGCCAGGCACAGGGCCGTGGGCTTCCCAATGCTGAATTCAGAAGCGAAACTGGGTCCAGACAGTACCATGAGGGAGCGGTGCATGGCCTGCGACAGCTCGTCCTCCATGACCTGGGTCATCAATTTGGCCGTGGTTTCTTCTATGCCTTTGGTTGTGCATACGAACGGTAGGGGCTCTGAGATGTAGGGTGCCAACTGATGCAACACGGATCGGGTTATGTGCGAAGGAACGGCAAACAGAACCCCATCACAGCCATGTACGGCTTCAACCAGTGAGGATGTGCTCGTCAAATTTGATGGAAGAGGGACACCTTTCAGGAAGACAGGATTTTCATGAGAGGTGTTGATGGCATTGACGACGTCTTGCTCATAGGCCCAGAGACGAACCGCGAGACCTTTCTCGGCCAGATGTTTGGCCAAGGCTGTGCCCCAGGCTCCGGCTCCAATAACACCGATCTTGTTGATTGTGGTCGACATAAGCGATTCAGCCTCATGGCAAAATCATCATCCACTCATTCAGGACGGCGAATTATAGGAAGGCCCTCAAGAGCCTGTCAACGAATGGAACAGACTCTTTCGGCGTATCACGCATGACCTAGACTCTAACGAAAATGCGACTGTGGGTGGCATGTAGTTTGCTCAGCCTTCTTGTGAATGTCTAAAAAAGGACTTTGCGATCGTCCATTACCCGACAGAGTTGGAGGATGGGCAATCTGGAGTGGTTCTCATGAAACAGCAATGTCCTGCGTGGGTTTACAAATGGATTTTCACTGCGACGTTGTTGCACGCGTCGCTGATATTGGTTCTGACCGTACCCAATGCCTATTCAGAAATGTACGTTGGAGGTCAAATCGGTACCACATTTTTCGGCGACAACAACAAGCTGACCAGAGTCGATCTTACCGATCTCGGTGGTCCTCCAGGATCCACGCTCACTCCTCCCGGATCAATGTCAGGTCGTGACTTGGCTAGCTCCCCAGTACTAGGCGGGAAAATCGGGTATTACTTTCCGCAAGTGCCATGGCTTGGTCTGGAATTAGAAGGCTACTATACAACTCCTCACATTGAGCAACAATCGACAAGACTCAGCCTTATTCCTGGATCGATCTTGAACGGCGTCGGTCAGATATCTGGCGGAGATACAATAAGTGGTTTTTCGGGAGATCATTTTCGAGTTATTACGGTTGCTCCTTTTAATCTCATGTTGCGTTATCACAAGACAAAGTTTCAACCCTATGTCGGGATTGGTCCTGGAATATTTATGGCCCGTGTCAGGACCACGATAATTGGCTTGGAAGGGACGCAGAGTTCAACCAGGGTAGGTCTGAACGTCAAGCTCGGTGGCGAATACTTTTTTACACGACACATCTCGGGATTCGGAGAAGTAAAATATAACTACACGACTTTCAATTTTGACGCCAACGACGCAGGAGCCTTTGGATTTACAGCCATCTATAATCCGGTCATCTTTTCCTTCGGAGTCAATTACCACTTCTAGCGTGTCAGCTCTCCCTCTGGCATCTTTAGGACATTTCCATGTATGTAGGTGGCGTACAGGGAATATTCAAGGATGCAAGTCTGTCCTGCCTGCAGCCGGTCACAACCGGAGATCAACCGCTTCTGTATCCAATGTGGTCGGCAGCTCGCCGATCGATCGGATAGTCGGCTGGCTACTCAACCCCCTAGCACTTCGGTGCCAGATCAACTCAATCTCCCGGTACTCTACGGAATGGTCGTCGTGCTGATCCTGGCCGTGCTGTTCCCTCCATGGGAAACACCACCGACGCAGACTCCGGAATTTCTCGGCATGTATTTCATCCTCTCTCCTCCAACTCCGAACGCTGTCGTGAGCCGCATGCTCCTGACGATTGAACTCGTCACGATCGCAATCGCCGGCATGTATGGCGCGTTTCTGTTCAGGAAAAAGTGATTCGGCAATAGTCATCCGTCATTGATCAGAATACCTTCGTGTCCGTTCATCGATTGGCCAATGACTTTTCTCAGTCCAACGCGAGTGTCAGACATTTGGCCGACCCACCGGATTTCATGAACTCATCGAGCTGAACCTGGTGGGTTTCATATCCTCTCATGCGGAGCCAATCCTCAGTGGTGGGGCATCCCGCAGGGAGAACGACATGTTTCCCGACACAGACGGCATTGCAGGCGAATTTCAAGGCTTCATCTTCCGGAACGGCGAGACGCAGTTTGTCAGGAACACGCTCTGCAATCGCTGTCTGGCCATAGCGATCAAAGGCAGCAGGGAAATAGAGGAGCTCGCCGCCGCTCAAGGGACAGAGGCAGGTATCCAGATGATAGAAGCGGCTGTCGACAAGTTCGAGGGGAATGATTTCTCGCTGAAAACGCTCACCGAGAATCGGGAAGACGCGGATATCCGATCGCTGTCGATATCCACCGAACCAGTATTCTGAAAAACCCAGGAGGTCGCCTGCTCCCTCAAAATACAGCTCTTTTTCTACTGTGACCACGTCATAGCCCTGCCCACGGAACCAATCTTCAAAATGAGCCTCTTCAGGCTGACGCTCAGGGTACCGGAAACGACTCACGATAGCGGTTCGTCCCACCACGATGCCGGCATTGGCCGTAAATACGAGGTCGGGCAACCCAGGAATGGGAGTCATTCGTTCGAGTACGACGCCCACGTCTTTTTCAAGTACTCGCATCAATTCATGCCACTGTCGCACCGCCTTTCCGTGATCTACGCGATTGGTAAGCCGCATCCAGGGATTGATCTCATACTCAATCCCGAAAAACTTCCCCAACAGTCTGGCAAGTTCCGACAGAAACGATGCCGCATCCATGACGAGGCCGACCGCCTGAAAGCTGCCCCGGTCGGCCAGCTTGGTCGGGACCGACGGGTTTACGTCGACACAGACAGTGGGAACGGTTGCCGGCAGAAGATTGCCCGTCGCCACGGAGTGGAGCGTCGAGGCGACAAGGAGAGCCAGCCCAACACCGGGGATCAATGCGCGCATCGCGCGTTGTGCTAGAACTGAATCCGTGATCACTCCGGGCAAGGGACCATCATCACGAATCGTTCCGGACATGATCACCGGCACACCCTGCCGGATACAAGCGGCCATGATTCCCTGCTTGATCATTCCCGACGTGACCGCCGCCTCAATCCCACCGATGGCTCGAATTCGGTTGATGGTCCGCAAATGGTGCTCGTGACCATGTGGGACTGCGCGCCCTGCTGTGAGTCCGTA
>JACRQB010000188.1 GCA_016222925.1 Nitrospirota bacterium
CTCCGTGTCAGTGGTCATGGCCTATCTCTGTTGCGTGGAAGGCCGGACCTACGATGAGGTCTTGAAGTTGGTCATGGCCCGGCGGCCAGGTGCCATGCCGCTCCCGAATCTTCAGGTCGCCATTGAGCAGGTGCGCCAACTTCGCCGCGCCGCCTAGTCGGATGCTGAAAAAGTCCGCCAGCGGCGTTCTCGCATTGCTCAGAGGCTCAACGTACCGAAGTGTACGCCTCGCCTCTTCGCTCGCTTCGGCCTTGCTGGACAGCCTTTTTGAGCATCCTCAAGTTGTTCGGGCCGCAGCACCGTTCGGAATATTCCAGCCATATTGATTGTCAGTAACCAGGTTTTCTTCTACCGCCTCCAAGCTCATCTTGCCTTTCCTCCAAGCCTCATGGCGTAATGGCGTTTCTCTCCATCTTGTAACCTGGATGAGTGATGCCGGAGCTCCCTGAAGCAGAAGTCGTGGCTGGACAAATCCGTTCCCGTCTCCTCGGCGCGCCATTAGGAGAGGTGTGGGTCGGACGGGCGGATATCGTGCGGGAGGGATTCTCGACCTTGTCGTGGTATCCCGGCGCCAGCCTGCAGTCTGTCGAGCGATTCGGCAAGAGTGTGGCCCTTGGATTTGTGAAGGACCAGGTTTGTCGCTATGTCGTGGCAGAACTTGGGATGACCGGACTCCTCCTGTTCCAGTCCACGCCGACGAAACATCCACAGCACGTCCATGTGAAGATGTTGTTTGAAGACGCTCGTGAAGAATCGGAATTACGGTACTGGAATCCCCGTCGGTTTGGGCGACTGTCGCTGTTGGATAGGGCGGGACTTGATCGATATCTCGCCCGCCGATTTGGCCTGGATCCGCTCTCTGCGTCGCAGCAGGACTTTGTGGAACTGTTGCAATCGAGACGTGGCCGGCTCAAATCGCTCCTGATGCATCAACAAGTCATCGCCGGGATCGGGAATATCTACGCGAATGAGATTCTTTTTCGAGCCGGTCTGCACCCGCATGTTCAGGTCAGCAGACTGGCGGTGGGCAAGATGGAAAAGCTCTACCAGGTCATGTGTGCGGTTCTTCATGAGGCGATTGCCTGTGGCGGATCAAGCGTCCGTGATTTTTTTGCTCCCGATGGAACAGAAGGGCAATACAAGCAGCGGCATCTGGTCTATGGCAAAGCGGGGCAACTCTGTCCCAATCACTGTGGCGGGGTGATTCGACGTTTTCAGGGTGAGCGGAGTGCATATTTTTGCCCCAGATGCCAGTCTCTTCGGTTTGCAAAGTAATAATCAGATACGGTAAAGCGTTTATATTCTGCATGCTTGATGAGAAAGAGGCCGAGAACTTCCACACTAGGTCTTTTGATCCGTTTCATTTTAGTTCCTCAGGTGTCTTGAGTCATCCTGTTGATTTCCGTTACAATCCGGCTCCCTAATCGGTCGAGTCGAATACGAAGGAGAACTCTCATGGCAAAGGTTTTAGAAGGTCCCGGGATGGGACTGATGAAGAAGTGGGGTATTCACGTCCCGCATTATGCGGTTGTCGCCTCCGCGGACGAACTCTCCAAGCTTGGTCACGTGAACGAGTGGATGAAGCAGAGTAAATTGGTCGCCAAAGCGCATGAAGCGCTAGGGTCCCGGTTTAAGCTTGGTCTGGTGAAGGTCGGTCTCGATCTACCCGGTGCCGTGGCGGCGACCAAAGACATGATCGGCCGCCAGGTCGGCAGCATTACGGTTTCGCAAGTCATCGTCTCTGAAATGATTGCCCACAAAGAGGAATACTATTGCGCCGTGAAATCGACCCGCGAGGGCAGCGAGATTCTCGTGGCCAACTGCGGTGGAATCGAAGTTGAATCGAACTGGGACCGCGTGAAGCGGTTGTGCCTCGACGTGGGACAGTCCCCCTCCCCTGAAGCACTTGAAAAGCTTGCTAAAGAGGCAGGTTTTACCGGCGCGTTGGCGAAGAAGATGGCGGATTTCTCCGGCAAGATGTTTAGCTGCTTCGACAACGAAGATGCGCAGTATCTCGAGGTGAATCCCGTCGTGACTCGCGCGAGCGATGGCGAGTTAGTCGCGCTTGACGCGGTGACCTTGCTCGACGGCGATGCCAAGTTCCGTCATCCGGATTGGAATTTTGCGTTTGCGGCAGAATTCGGCCGGGCCTACTCCAAGCAGGAAGAGGAGGTCATGGCGGTCGACAGCAAGATCAAGGGCTCGGTCAAGTTCATTGAAATTCCCGGTGGCGATACGGCGATGCTCCCCGCAGGCGGTGGCGCCAGTGTCTATTACTCTGATGCCGTCGTGGCGCGTGGCGGCAAGCTGGCGAATTATGCCGAATATTCAGGCGATCCGCCTGATTGGGCGGTTGAAGTGCTGACGGAGAAAGTCTGCTCCTTGCCCGGAATTAAGAACATCATCGTCGGTGGCGCGATCGCCAATTTCACCGACGTGGTGAAAACCTTCGGCGGCATCATCAACGGATTCCGCAAGGCCAAGGCGGACGGGAAACTTAAGGGCGTGAAGATCTGGGTGCGTCGCGGAGGCCCGCGAGAGAAGGAAGGGCTCGACGCGATGCGCGCGCTCAAGGACGAAGGATTCGACATCAACGTCTTCGATCGCAACACCCCGCTGACGGATATCGTCGACAAAGCGCTGCAAAAACAGTAACGCGGACTCAGGACTGAGTGTGAGTCTCTTAACTCGCTCCGTGCTCAGTCCTCAGCACTCAGTCCTAAAGGAAAGAGGGAGATTCCGATGAGCATTCTGGCCAATAAAGACACCCGGGTTGTGATTCAGGGAGGCGCCGCCGGTGTCAACGCAGCCCGCCGTATGGCGGAGTTCTGCTACCTGATCAAGCGCCCGCTCAACGTCGAAGCGTTTGTGTATCCGCCTGACGCCGGCAAGTCCAATGAAGTTCCTTACGGCAGCGGTCTCATCGCCATCCCGATCTATAAGACCATCGCGGAAGCGACGAAGAACCATCCGACCATCAACACAAGCCTTGTGTACATCGGAGCAGACCGCGCGATGAAGGGCGGGATGGAAGCCCTCGACGATACACACATCAAGGTTGTGTCGATGATCACGGAGGGTGTGCCGGAGAAGGACGCCAAGATTCTTGGGGCCCATGCCAGAAAGCTTGGCAAGGTGTTTAACGGCCCCTCGTCGATCGGTGTTGTGTCGGCCGGTTCCTGTCGGCTCGGTGTCATCGGTGGTGCGTTCGACAACCTCGTCTTGTCTAAGCTCTATCGTGAAGGTTCCTTCGGCGTCATCACCAAATCTGGCGGTCTCTCGAACGAAATCATCTGGATCTGTTCGCAGTTCGCCGACGGGATCACGACGGCCATAGGCATCGGCGGCGATGCCTATCCGGGCACTGACTATGTGAGTTACCTCGAAATGTTCGAGAATGATCCGCAGACGAAGGCGATCGTCATTGTCGGTGAAATGGGCGGCGATCTCGAAGAGCGGGCTGCCGAGTGGTACGGCGCCAAGAAGCGGCGCGTGAAGTTGATGGCCGTCGTCTCCGGCTTCTGCCAGGAAAGCTTGCCGAAGGGGATGAAGTTCGGTCACGCGGGCGCGAAAGAGGGATTGAAGGGCGAAGGGTCGGCCCGGTCCAAGTCCGATGCCCTCAGGAAGTCCGGCGCGATTGTGCCGGCCACCTTCGGGGCGCTCGGTCCGGCGATCAAGGACGTCTATCAGGAGATGTTGAAGTCCGGCCAGGTGAAGGAACCGGTCGAGCCGGTGTCACTGCCGAAGTTGCCCAAGAGTATTGAAGCGGCCATGAAGGCCGATGAAGTCATGGTCACCCCACTGATTCGTACTACGATCAGCGATGATCGCGGCGACGAACCCTGCTATGACGGGTATCCCGCGTCCGAGCTCATCAACAAGGGCTACGAAATCCCCCATGTGGTCGGACTCTTGTGGGACAAGCGGTTGATCTCCAAGCAGGAAGCCGAAATTATCAAGCGCATTATGATGCTTTCTGCCGACCATGGTCCCTGTGTGAGCGGAGCGTTGGGGACGATCATCGCGGCTTGCGCCGGGATCGGCCTGTCCCAGTCAGTGGCCGCCGGACTCATCATGATCGGCCCGCGCTTCGGTGGTGCCGTCACTGATGCCGGACGGTTCTTTAAACATGCCGTCGACAATAAGATGACGGTCGACGAATTCCTGACCTATATGAAGAAGAA
>JACRQB010000189.1:0-26734 GCA_016222925.1 Nitrospirota bacterium
CATGGGATGCGAAGCGGAGATGCCACAGGCTTTCTCCTCCAGCAGGGATTCTCGAACGTGAAGAATTTGATCGGTGGAATCGATGCCTGGTCAATCCAAGTTGATGGGAGCGTCCCTCGATACTGATAGGATAAGCTCTTTAACACACTGGCAATCGCGAGTCGGTAGGTTCGTCTGAGAGCGTCTAGTTGGCGCCTGGTTCGTCCTGCCTGTCAGCCTGTAGGCCGGCAGGCTAGCGACTCTTCCCTTGGAAAAATTCTACCGTCTGCTTCAGCCCCTCGGCGAGGTCTACCTTGACCTCCCACCCAAGTTCTTGTTTGATCCTTGATGGGTCAACCACGCTGCGAATCTGCTCGCCGGCGTTGGCTGGGCCATGCACTTCCTTGACGCTCGAAGCAGTCAGGCCGGCGAGCATCCGGAACAACTCATTGACGGAGGTCTCAGCCCCGGTTCCGACGTTATACACTCCATGTGCATCCTGCCCCATGGCGGCCAGATTCGCTTCGGCCACGTCGTCGACAAATACGAAATCGCGCGTTTGACGACCGTTTCCATGAATGATGGGCTGCTCGTTGTTCAACATCTTTTGAATGAAGATGGCAATGACTCCTGCCTCTCCATCGGGATCTTGTCTCGGCCCATAGACGTTGGCATACCGGAGGCTGACGACTGGAATCCCGCTCACCCGTTGGAAATAGGACAAGTAATGTTCGCCGCACAGCTTACTGATGCCATAGGGTGAGAGTGGGTTGGTGGCGTGAGATTCAACTGCAGGAAACGTCGCCTGTTCACCATAGATCGCTCCACCGGATGAGGAGAACACGACCTTTCGGCAACCATACCGAACCGCTTGCTGCAGCACGTTCATGGTGCCCAAGACATTGATCTGCGCATCGAACACCGGATCGGCTATCGAACGGGGGACATTGATCTGAGCCGCAAGGTGGAGAACAATATTGGGCCGTTCATTGCGAAACACCCGTTCAAGACGCCAGCTGGTAATGTCGGTCTTATAGAGACTCGCCGCACGATTGACATTCTTCCGCTTGCCGGTGGCCAGATTGTCGACGATGACAACTTGGTGCCCCTCTTCAACGAGTCGGTCCACCACATGAGACCCGATAAACCCTGCGCCGCCCGTTACGAGTACTTTCATTGGCCCTCCTGAATGAACGCTCAGCAGTTACGACAGACCTTACATACCATGAATCGGGGTATCGTACTCAAAGATTGCTAATATTTCCTGGTTGCCTTTTTTCCCTTTGATCGGAGACGCGACGGTCCCCATGGTCTTCAGCCCCTTATCCGCCGCAAACTGGACGATTCTCTGAACAGCTTCCGCTCGCTGTGCGTCATCCCGCACGACGCCGCCCCGACCGACTTGGCCCTTGCCGACTTCAAACTGCGGTTTGATCAAGGCAATGACGCGGGCCGGAGCGCGGAGAAACGGCAGGATGGGCGGAAGCACCTTCGTCAATGAAATAAACGAGACATCGATGACGACCAAATCAACCGGATCCGGGATGGCAGACGGAGGCAGATAGCGAATGTTGGTCCGCTCACTCAGCACGACGCGTGGGTCTTGTCGGAGCCGCCAATCGAATTGACCGTAGCCCACGTCAACCGCGTAGACCTTCGCAGCCCCTCGTTTGAGCAAACAGTCGGTGAACCCTCCCGTCGAGCACCCCACGTCGAGACAAATCAATCCGTGCGGGGCGATCAAATAGGCGTCCAACGCTGCCTCCAGTTTTTCGCCCCCTCGACTGACGAACGGCTGGGTCTCGCCGATCATCTCGATGACCGCATCGACGGGAATCACTCTGGACGGTTTGTCGATGATCGCTCCGTTACTTCGGACCTTTCCCGCAAGAATCATCCGGACCGCGGCGTCTCGACTCTGCGCCAATCCCCGAGCCGCCAACACATGGTCACAACGATCCCTATCACGTCGTCTGTTCATACCCATGAGAATCGCAAAGGGGGAAAGATGAGAAACAAACGATGCTCAGAAGAGTGGCCTGCTATGGGTCTTCAGCGGAACCCTGGATATCAATGTCATCAGAGGTGAAGGCGCGTAGTTGTTTTTTCCCATTCTTATCCTGAACGAGTACCTCGACTTTCCGTTCAGCCTCTTCCAATACTTTCAAACAATTCCTCGACAGCCGGATGCCCTCCTCGAAAATCTTCAACGATTCATCCAGGGGCAGATCTCCATTCTCCAATTCACCCACAATGGCTTCCAATCTGGCCATCGCTTGTTCGAACTTCACCCCAGCCACAACCATTCTCCTTTCACGCCAACCCGCCGCCCATTATAACGAAGACCCAGCCGGCTTTTAAACTGACGGATCCACCCTAACCTCCTCCACGGCACATCGGATCTGACCCCTGGCGAGACGTGCCAGGATCTCCTCCCCGACGGAGACCTGTCCGGCATCGCGAATGATCTGGCCGCCAGGCATCGTCTCGAGGATCCCGTACCCCCGATCCAGAATCGCGAGCGGGCTCAGCCCGTTCAACCGGCCCCGATACGCATGGGTGTGCTGGGCCTTCCGTTCGAGGCTATGGCTCATGGCAGCGATCACACGCGATCGCAACTGTGGAACGACCAGCAAATCCCGACGCACATGGAGCGCCGGACTCTTCGATCGTAGCGCTTGCGTCCATGATTGCGCATTCACCATTGCTTGCTTGAGATGGGCGCGGACTGCTTCTCGCATGCCTGCCACTACGCCATCCACCCGCTGAGCTTCCTTGAGAATTCTAAACCGGATGTTGCCCATATGGGCAAGCAGAAGATCAAGTCGCTGCTGCTGCGCCAGGCATCGTGAGCTCATGGCTTGCTGACAGCGAGCGGTGAGCATGCCCAGCCGCTCAACGATCTCGGTCAACACCGGGGCAACAAGTTCGGCGGCAGCGGACGGGGTCGCAGCCCGTACGTCCGCCGCAAAGTCGGCCAGTGTCACATCCGTCTCATGCCCCACGGCCGATACGATGGGGACCCGTGACGCAGCGATGGCCCGCACGACGGTTTCTTCGTTGAAACTCCACAGATCTTCCGATGAGCCACCACCCCGCCCCACGATGATGACGTCGACAACTCCGAGCCGATTCAACGCCTGAATGGCGGCTGCAATCTGTTCAGCCGATCCGGCCCCCTGCACCGGTACGGGCGCGATGATGATACTCAAGATAGGACAGCGACGGTGCAACACGGTGATCAGATCTCGAACCGCCGCCCCGGTCGGTGAGGTCACGATTCCAACCGTCCGAGGGAATGCGGGCAACGATTGTTTGCCCTCCACATTGAAGAGCCCCTCGGCCTCCAGGCGACGTTTGAGTTGCTCAAACGCCAACTGAAGAGCGCCTCGCCCCTTGGGTTCGAGATGATCAAGTATGACCTGGTACTCTCCACGAGGCTCGTAGACGGAGAGTCGCCCTTTCGCGACGACATGAAGCCCCTCCTCCAGGCCGAACCGCAACCGAACGGCCGCCGAACGGAAGATCACCGCCCGAATCTGACTCGTCTGGTCCTTGAGGGTGCAGTAGAGATGCCCGGACCCTGGTGCGCGCAGGTTCGAAATTTCCCCTTCAAGCCACACCTCGGCAAAGTCCGTTTCGAGGGAGGCCCGAACCATGGCCGTCAGTTCCGAGACGGTGAGAACTTGTCTCGATGTCAGCTCGGACGCAAAAAGGGGCGGGCGAGAGTACGTAGTCGTGAGTCCTCTCCTTTGAAGCTCGCCGGCAGGCTGTTCACAAAGTCTGTCCAGCAAGGCCGCAGCAAGCGAAAGACCGAAGCGTACGCGGTTGGTACGTTGGGCCTTGAGCGGTGCGAGAACGCCGCGGGCGGACTTTTTCAACAGCCTGCTAATCGATGCTGCGGATGCGTTCAAACGCGATGACCTTGCCCAGGCGGGGATCGAGCTCAAGCAGAACCGCACAAAATACGGACGGTCCTGATGCGACTTCAAACCGCCTCGGCATCGCGGTTAAAAACTTTTCGATCGCCAATTCTTTCTTGACGCCGATCACCGAATGGAGCGGTCCCGTCATACCGATATCCGTGATGTACGCCGTGCCCTTCGGAAGGATTTGTTCATCGGCAGTCTGCACGTGCGTATGCGTACCGACGACAGCGACCACCTCCCCATCCAGAAAATGCCCCATGGCCATCTTTTCAGACGTGGCTTCCGCATGCATCTCGACGATGATCGCGGACGTCTCCCGCTTCAACCGTGACAACTCGCGTTTAGCCGTTTGAAACGGGCAATCGATCGTCGGCATATACACCCGACCCATCAGCTGTAAGATGGCCAGCCGCTCACCGCCTGCGGTCTCGATGACGACGCTCCCATTTCCAGGGACGCCCGCCGGATAATTCGCCGGCCGTAACAAGCGAGGCTCACGAGCAAAATAATCGATCGCCTCTTTCTTATCCCAGGCATGATTTCCGGTGGTGATTACCGAGATGCCGGTGTCGAACAGTTCCTCGGCCAACTCCGGCGTCACCCCGAAGCCTCCTGCCAGATTTTCACCGTTGGCGATGACCGCATCAATACGATGCTGCGCGACCAGTCGAGGCACCGCCCGAGCGACAGCCCGACGGCCCGGCTCCCCCATGATGTCCCCGAGACAGAGGACCTTCATTTGGCGTATTCCACGTATCGGCTTTCTCGAATGACGGTGACCTTGATCTGTCCCGGATAGGTCAACTCCTGCTCGATCTTCTTTGCCAGTTCACGAGACAGCTGAAACGACTCGGCATCGGTGATGTCCTCTTGCCTCACAATGACGCGAATTTCACGTCCCGCTTGGATCGCATAGGCTTTCTGCACGCCTTTATGCCCGGTCGCGAGCGATTCCAGCTTTTCCAACCGCTTCACATAAGACTCCAGCGCTTCCCGCCGCGCGCCAGGACGCGCCGCCGACAACGCTTCAGCCGCCGCGACCAACACACTCTCCGGACAAATCGGCTCGACCTGCTCGTGATGCGCGGCAATCGCGTTGACGATCTTTGGAGATTCGCCGTACTTCTTGGCGATCTCGGCCCCCAGCATGGCATGCGGCCCCTCTTCTTCGTGGCTCACCGCCTTGCCGATGTCATGGAGCAAGGCGCCGCGCCGAGCCAGTCGAACATCGAGACCCAATTCCGACGCCATGATGCCGCAAATGTACGAGGCCTCACGGGCATGATAGAGGTTATTTTGCCCATAGCTCGTGCGATACTTGAGACGCCCCAAGACCTTGATCAACTCAGGATGAAAGTCTGAAAGCCCCAGTTCGAAAATAATTTTCTCTGCTTCTTCATACATCAGCTTGTCGATATCGACCTTGACCTTTTCGACGATCTCCTCGATGCGTGTGGGATGGATGCGCCCATCGTGCATCAGGCGCTCCAGCGACACCTTGGCAATCTCGCGCCGCAATGGATCGAATCCAGAGATAATCACGGCCTCAGGGGTTTCGTCGATGATCAGATCAATGCCTGTCGCCGCTTCAAGCGCACGGATATTGCGCCCTTCCCGACCGATGATTCGACCTTTCATAGCATCGTTGGCGATGGGAACCACCGAGATCGTGGATTCCGCGACATAGTCACGAACGACGCGTTGAATCGAGCTGGTGATGATTTCCCGCGCCTCACGTTCAGCGTTCTCACGGGCCTCCTCGATCGTTCGCTTGGCAAGGCCTACGGCATCGAGCCTCGCTTGCGATTCCATTTCGAGGATCAATTGTTTTTTGGCTTCATCGGCCGTCATCCCGGCGACTCGTTCCAGCGCGTCTCGATGTTCGCGTTCAGCCTTGGCGCAAGCAGACTCTTTGGCCGCCAGCCCCTCTTCTCGTTTCGCGAAATCCACCTCGCGCTTGCGTGACTCATTTTCTCTCTTTTCAAGGGCAGCAACCTTTCCGTCAAGCCCTCCTTCTCGTTGGATCAGACGCTTCTCCACGGTCGAGAGTTCAGCCAGTTTGGTTTTCTGCTCTTGCTCGAATTCGGACTTTGCCTTAAAGACCAGATCCTTGGCTTCAAACCTGGCTTCTTTGACAACAGTCTCGGCCTCTCGTTGTGCGTTCTGCACAACCTGCTTAGCCAGGTCTTCCGCCTCAGCCTGCTTGGCGCCCATCATCCGTCGTCGCAGAAAATCAAATATCCCAGCACCAACCACGGCCCCGAAGATCACCGAAAGGATAATGTACACAACAGTTGCAGTAGAAATGGGAGTCACCCCCTTCTTGAAAACAATCAGACCCGATGAGCTCAACCTAGCGCGGACACCCCGCCACAGGCCGAGCAGAATAGACGCGAATCACGCTGTGAGGTGAAGAGTAGAAGGGCCTTAGGAAACCGCGAGTCGTCTCGCCTGGAACCGCAAGAGATTGTCAGGATACGATGCCATACTCAGGAAGTTTCTCTGTCTGCCCTTCCTTAGCCGTCTGTTTCCAGACATCAGCCATTGGAGAGAGTCAGCTATCGAAACAGGCATATAGGGTAGATACTCGTTCCGCCCGGCAGGTATACGCCGGATCGCTTCAATTTCAGAAACTGGCCGCTGGGCGCCCATTTGACGTTGCCCGCCCACGACCCGTACCATGAGCATCCACCGAATGAACACTTCGTATCCCATCAAGTAAACGTTCTCTGTGGTTTTCTTAGCGCTCGTTTCCAGGAGATCAACAATCGATGATTGTTACCCTTCTTTCCTCATCCGCACACTCACTTATCTACACGATAACAAAGGGACTCTTTGAAAGCAAGGCGAATCTCCGCTATCGAAAGAGCGATGTCGGCATCTGCTCATCGATCGATTCCATCAACGTCACCATCCGCCGTTCGACATCAGCTTCCCCTTGGACCCGTTTTTTCTCGGACTCAAACAGCTGATGAGCAAGGTTGATCGCCGTCAGCACCGCTAACTTCGATGGGGTCGTCGTCTTCATCCCTTCCGCCAGATGTTTCATATGATCGTCGACAAAATTGGCCAGCCGCCGGACATAGGCATCATCGCCACCTCCCGTGATCGCGTACCGTTGACCATAAATTTCAACGTCAATGGTCTTAGTCAATGGCCACCTCCTTAGGATCTTCGACACCTTCCAGCAACTCCATCTCATTCATGACTTTTTCGATCCTCGCCTTGATATCCATCCGTTCCTTTTCCCATTGGCGATTCGTATCATCCTGCGAAGCCAACCGCTGGCGAGCCGTCTTGAGCTCATCCTCTAACAGCGCATTCTTTCGTTTGAACTCTTGGACAAGGGCTTTTTGAATCCCCGCCAGACGCAGATATTCTTTATAGCTACGCAAGACCCGTTTGACGTATTGCCTGGTCTCCTGATAATGGATCAACTCGACGAATTCATCCTCACTTCGCCCCCGATAGGTCGCCGCCCAAGTTCCCACCACGATGGGCCCGGCATTATAGGCAGCGATCGTCTGCACGATATTGCCGGAAAACTGCGTGAACAGTTGTTCGACATACCGAGCCCCGATCCGGATATTCGTCTCTTGATCAAACAAATCTTCTCGGGAGACGCTTGGAAGACGGTGCTGTTGAGCCACGGCATTGGCGGTGGCGGGCATGACCTGCATCAATCCGATCGCCCCGACTCGAGAGACGGCCCTCCGATCATATTGACTCTCCTCCCGAATGATTGCCGCAACAAGAAACGGATCTACCCCGTTGGCTCCCGACATTTTGATCGTAGGAATCATTCCCGTGGGATAGGCCACGCTCCACAATCCATCCACGACCACTCCACCGGTTCGCTCTAACTTTTCACGGAATCGAGACCGCACCAGACGCAAGGCATGATGGTAGGCACCGACCTCATTCAACATGATGGATAATGCCGCCAACACCTCGGGGTCACGGCTATATTGATCCGTCAACGCGCCGAGCTCTCGCGCGGCGTCTTGCTCAAAACCGAGCGTTCTGAGTTCTACCGCCCGCCGATACGCCGGGTGGAGCTCGATCTGCATCCGGCTACTTGCCTGAATATCATGGACCGGCGCCTGCGTGACTTCAGAAGCAGGCGGAGCAGACGAGATCGCGACGACTGAGCCTTCCTGTTTCGTCTGCCCTGGAACCGACAAGTCACTCTGTTCGCGCGCCAACTGGCAGTAGTAGGTGTGTGGAAACCGCTGACAGAGCAGCGCAAATATCTCCTTTGACTTCGCGCTTTCCACATGACCGTAGGAACGTGCAATCCAATAGAGGGCTTGTGGCTCTAGGTCGCTGTCCTTCTGATCGACGATCTGCTGCCACACGCTGATCGCCTCCTGATAACGAGCCGTTCGGTACAGCACCCACCCTTCCCGCCATTGCGCTTCAGTTCGTTGAGAAGCCGGCTCTCCCAACTTGGCCACCTGCCGATACCTCGCAATTGCCTCATCGAACCGTGCCTCATCCTCCAGCCAGATCCCGGCAAATAGATTGATCTGCCCTTTCTGCTCCAAAGTCACCGTTCGCTTCGGGAGCGTCCGGCACAGATCCAAGAGCTTCTCCCCGAGTCCCTGTCTGAGATACACCCTCGCGAGCCAGACAATGGCCTCATCCGCGCGAGGCTCTCGCTCAGCCGTCAACGCATGAAAGGTCTCGCGTGCCTGGTCGTACAGCTTTAAACGAACTTGGGCGATGCCCAACTTCAGCCTGGCCTCCCCACGGTGAGAGGAGGCCGGATCTCGCGCCAGGAATTTTTTCAGCTCCTCAATGGCCTCCGCGTGGAGCGACTGCCCTAGAAAAGCTTGAGCGCGCTCATAATACGTGTCGGGCGCCGCGGTCCATGGTACCCCGCCGATATTGCCCCCAAGCAACATCTCGGCTTCCTTGGCCTCTTTTGTCTGCGGAAACTTCATCCACAGCTGCTTCAACGTTTCTTGTCCTTCCGCCAATTTGTTCTCTCGGAGAGAACAAGACGCCGACCGTAACCAAGCCTGAGCGATCTGAGGGTCCTTGTCATTGACATTGAGGACCTTCGCGAACCAAGACACCGCCTCGGGACAGCTGGACGCCTGATACCACGCTTCCCCGGCGCGGAGCGCGACCTGATTGAGAAGATTAGAATCGGGGACCGCTTGCGGTACCCCCTCAAACATACTGGCCGCCTCCTTGGACTCCCCGAAACGCAGCAAGGCCTCTCCGATCCAAAATCGAATGTAATCGTCGAGCACGAGAAAATCCTGTTGGGCTGCCCGAAGGTATGGCAGACTGGCAGCGGGATTTCGATCGATCAATATCACCCCGGACAGCAACCCGGCACGCTTGGCCCACTGCGTGCCGGGAAATCCCTCCATCACCTTTCGGAGACGTTCCAGCTTGAGCGCCACCACTTGATCTTTCGTCAACGCCTGACCTAGTCGCTCTTTCGGCCAGGCCGCCGCCACAAAACATTCTTCCGCTGTCACACAGCCAGTAGCCGTGGATTGTTCGGAGGCCTCAACCTGTGCCGCATACCCGGCGCATGAGAAAACACCTCCAAAGGCGAGGGCCAGGCTTGACGCGACCGCCAGGCGGCAGCCACGGAGAGAACAATACTTGGCAGCAATCTTCATCATGATGGCCTGACGACACTCATCCGTGTTCATTATATACAGAGCTGTCTGCAATGAAAGAAGTTTCCGGACCCGATGATGGGTCTGGCCGTATGCGGCATGACTTCCGCTATGGTAGGCTCCTAGCGTTGAGGATGATATGGCCGACTCGCCGATAATCGCTTCCGGTACCGTGACAACGCTCTTGAGTCTTACGGAGCCACAGATGGTGAAGTTTGTCCGTGCGCAACACTGGCCGGACTATCGCGCACAGCAAATCTTGCGATGGATCTATCAACGGCGCGCGCGGACCCTCACCGACATGACGGATCTCCCCATGCATGATCGCATGGCGCTCTCTCAATCCACCAAGGTCGGGCGCTCGGCGCAGACCACGATCTTATCGTCCCAGGACGGAACGCGCAAACTGCTCTTGATGCTCGACGACGGCCTGACGATCGAGGCCGTCCTGATTCCGGATGAGGATCGGTTGACGCTCTGCGTGTCAACTCAGATCGGGTGTATGTTGGACTGTGGATTCTGCCTGACTGGGAGAATGGGACTGAAACGCAACCTTAAGCTTCACGAAATCATCGATCAGATCCTGACCGCGCAAGACCTGCTGAGCTCCGATGAACACATTACGAATCTCGTGTTCATGGGGATGGGGGAACCTCTGGCCAATGTGGAGAGTCTCAAGGCGGCCGTGACTGCGTTGACCAACAAACCGTGGGGCCTTGGGTGGTCGCGTAGACGCCTGACAGTATCCACGGCGGGGTTGGCGTCTCGCCTTCCGGAGGTCGCGGCGCTCGGCGTGAATCTCGCCATCTCGCTCAATGCCACCACTGAAGAACAGCGACGAGCGCTGATGCCTGCTGCCAGCGAGATCGCATCACTGAGATCACTCCTGGCTGCCTGTCGCCGCTATCCGCTTGCCCCTCGCCAACGGCTGACCTTCGAATATGTGCTGCTCTCTGACGTCAACGATCATGCGGCTGATGCCCGCAGACTGATACAATTGCTCAGAGCCATGCGATGCAAGGTCAACTTGATTCCGTTCAATGAATTTCCAGGCAGCCCTTTTCATCGCCCGTCCGAACAGGCGGTGCTTCGTTTTCAATCCATCCTCCGCGACGCCGGCCTCGATGCATTTGTTCGAAAGAGCCGGGGACGGGACGTGCTCGGCGCCTGCGGACAACTTGGAGAACTCCCCAGCAACCGACCTTCCCTTACCTTGACACCTATTGAAACTCGTTGCTAGCATAACAATTTCTACCTCATCATGATTATGCGGACTATCCACTATCATTGGCGCATCCACCTCTTAACGGCGCTGCTCGTCTTCGGTTCGATCTCGATCTCGTTCGGAGCAGAACCGAGCGAATACATCCTCTCCAACGGCATGAAAGTGCTGCTGGTTGAGGTTCCCAAGGCTCCGGTCGCCACGGTGCAGGTCTGGTACAAAGTCGGTTCTCGAAACGAAGTCATGGGACGGGCCGGACTCTCGCACATGCTTGAGCACATGATGTTCAAGGGCACGGCACGGTATCCGAAAGGCTCATTTTTGCCCACGCCTTCCTCAGCCATCCCTACCATTGGCCCGTCATCGGATGGTTTGCCGATCTCGATGCGATGTCTCTGGAAGACTTGCAGCGTCACTATGACACGTTTTACTCTCCCAACAATGCAACCCTTGTGGTTGTGGGCGATATCAAGCCTGACTCTCTACTGCCGACAATCAAGCGCCTGTTTGAACCGATACCCAGAGGTCCCTCACCCAAGCAAACTCTGGCGCCGGAACCGGAACAGCGAGGCGAGCGCCGTTTTCTCCTGAAACGCGAAGCCCAGGTTCCGTTTGTCATGATGGGGTTTCGCGTACCCAACTATTCGAGCGAAGACTCCTATGCGCTCGACATTCTCGAATCGGTCCTCTCGCACGGGAAAAGTTCTCGGCTCTACCAGAGCTTGGTATATGAGCAGAAGAATTCTTTGTCGGTCGGGGCGGAGTACAGTCTGATCCAGACGGATCCCGGTCTCTTTTATTTCTACTCACTGGTCAATCCCACCGCGAAGGTGGAAGCGGTCGAGGAGGCTCTACACCGAGAGATTCACCGGCTTCAGAATGAGCCGCCGTCCGAGCAGGAGCTTCAGCGGGCCAAAAATCAGGTAGAAGCCTCACGCGTCTTTGAGCAGGATTCGAATTTTCGTCATGCCATGTTGTTGGGACAATTGGAATCGGTCGGTGCCGGCTGGCGACGACTCGATCAATACATAGAACGGATCCGCGCAATCACGACAAAAGATATCCAACGCGTCGCTAAGCAGTATCTGACCCAAGACAATCAGACCATCGGTATTCTTATTCCTTTACCCCCGAAGCCTCCAGAATCGAGCCCCGCAACAGCTCAAGAAGGAAAACCATAGAGGCAATCAATGGGTAAGGAATCCAGAAACAAGAGAGGCCAGGGGCCTGACCCACGATCCATCCAACGGAGGTCAGTGCCTTCCTTGTTGGGACTAGTTCAGTGTGCCGTACTCATGATGTGTATCCCGACGACAGGGCTTGCCGCCGACATTGCACCGACGAGATTCATAGCTCCCAACGGTATGACGGTACTCGTCCTGGAACAACATTTCCTTCCCATCGTTGAAATCCATGCCCTAATCAAGGCCGGCGCTGCGCAGGATCCTCCAGAAAAAGCGGGTGTGGCAAATTTGGTGGCCAGCCTCTTGGATGAAGGGACAACAACCAGATCCTCCAGGCAACTAGCCGAACAGATCGACTTCGTCGGGGGTTCATTGGGGGCCCAGGCGGGCGAAGACTACACAACCGCGTCTGCACGCACACTCAAAAAGGATATCGATCTCGGGTTCACTCTGTTGGCTGATATTCTTCAGCGCCCAACTTTCCCCAAGCAAGAATTTGAACGGGTCCGATCTCAGATCCTTGGGGAAATTTCTAGCGACAATGACGATCCCGGTCATGTCGCCATGAAGGCCTTCAATCAGTTGCTCTTTCAGAATCATCCCTATCGTTGGCCGGTGAACGGGACGGAGGAAACCTTGGGCAAGGTTACTTTGGCGGATGTGCAGAACTTCTACGCCAAAGAGTATCTTCCCAACCAAGTCATCCTCACTATCGTCGGTGACGTGACGGTGGATCAAGCAACGACACTCGTCCAGACATATTTCGGATCCTGGAAGAAAGGGATGGTCCAACCCAGAACAGTCAAGAAGCCAGCTGCCATCGACAAAAAGATTGTGCAGCTTATCGAAAAGGACCTCACACAATCGACGATTGTCATCGGTCACTCTGGGATCAGTCGAACCAACCCAGATTATTACGCCGTCATCGTCATGAATCATGTGTTAGGAGCTGGGGGATTTTCATCACGACTCATGGATACCATTCGAGACAAGCAGGGGCTTGCTTATGGTATCACCAGTCATTACGACGCCCGGGCACTGCCAGGGTCTTTCTGGATCAACCTGCAGACTCGGACAGAAACCACCAATCAAGCGATCAGCGGCGTCTTGGCTGAAATGAAGGCGATTCGGGAGGCCCCGGTCAGCGATCAGGAATTGGCCGATGCCAAAGCATTTTTAATGGGCAGCTTCCCCTTGCGGCTCGATTCTACGTCGAAGCTGGCGCAAGTCTTGGTGCAAGTGGAGTTTTTCGGATTGGGGTTTGACTATTTTAGTCAGTACCAAAAATGGATTGAGCGAGTGACGAAAGAAGACGTGCAGCGCGTGGCCAAACAGTACCTGGACCCTCAGCACTACGCGCTCGTCGTGGTCGGCAATATCACGAAGGCAAAAGTTCGCCATTAGGCTCAAGAACAGCGCACCGTATGCAACCGACCCTTATGCAACAGAAGCTCGATCGGCTCCGAACCCTCCTGACGGAGATGGGCTCGGTCGTGGTGGCCTATTCCGGTGGAATCGACAGCACCTTCGTTCTGAAAGTGGCGCACGACCAACTCCACGAGAAGGCGGTCGGCATCACGGCCATCTCACCGACGTTTCCATCTTTTGAGTTGGAAGCCGCCAAACGGATCGCTCAGGAGATCGGTGCCCGCCATGAAACCGTGCAGACAGATCAGCTCGCCATAGATGACTTCGTGATGAATGACGCCAATCGTTGTTTTCACTGCAAGACCGACCTGTACCAACTTCTTGGGAATGTGCGGCAATCACGAGCGGCCGCATATGTTGTCGATGGAACCAACCTGGACGATCTGGGTGATGACCGTCCCGGTATCAAAGCGGCTCGGGAATGGGGCGTGCGAAGCCCGCTCGTTGAGGCTGAACTGTCGAAAGCCGATATCCGCATCCTTGCCAAAGAGCTGGGACTTTCAAATTGGGACAAGCCGGCCGCGGCCTGCCTTTCATCAAGAATCCCGCGTGGAATCGTAATCACCAGCGAACAATTAAGCCGCGTCGAAGGAGCGGAAGCTGTGCTCCATCATGAAGGATTCCGTCATTTTCGAGTGCGAAATCACGGTGAGATTGCGCGGATTGAATTGGCACAGGACGAACTCCCCCGGCTCATGGAATCAAATCGCTGTACAGAAATTAGTGCCAGGCTGAAAGAGCTGGGGTTTAAATTCGTAACGGTCGATCTGGAAGGCTACCGACCGGGTGGAGTCACCCTAAGCTGACTCCACCCGCAGATCACGGCAACTTAGCGTGGATGTGATTTCGAAAGGGCCTCAAGAGCTTCGTCTGCAAATCTTCGCTGATCAGCTTCTGTTAAGCTCCGTTGAACTACTTTTTCCGCTACCATCAGAGCGAGTTCTGTCGTCTGGGCTCGAATGTCTTGTAAGGCTTTGCGACGTTCTTGATCGATCTGGCGTGTCGCATCACCCTTGATACGCTCCGCTTCCGCAGTCAACCGCTGCTCGTTTTCATCGAGCAACCGTTGAGCACGTTCCTTTGCCGCTACGAGGATGGCCTCGGCTTCCTTCCCCGCCGCATTGAGCTTGGCTTCATATTCCTTGAGCCGTCGCTCGGCCTCGGATCGATGCTGCTCCGCCTGATCGAGACTGTCTTTAATTTTCTTTTCACGCTCTTCCAAAGCACTCAAAATGCCGGGGAAGGCATACTTATAGAGCACGAACAAGAGAATCCCAAACGAAATAACTTCCCAGAAGATCAATGAAGAAAAAAAGTCAGGTTCAAACTGTGGCATAGACGTGTTCGTGAAACGTTAAACGTGAAACGTGAAACGAGAGGGACCCCTCGATGAACGGTTCTCGAATAACGGTTGACGCTCCCTACTTCCGAAAACCCATGATGATGAAGGCGATAACCAAGCCATACAGCGCAATGGCTTCCACCAACGCGAACCCGATCCACATATACTTCGTGACGCGAGCTTCTGCTTCAGGCTGACGTGCCACCACCTCAATCATCTTCCCGAAGATGTAGCCGATCCCGACACCGGCCCCGGCAAATCCCGCTGCGGCACATCCCATACCGATCAACCCTGCTGCTGCTGAATCCATTATGTCTTACTCCTCCCTTGGCTAAACCTGCATGCGCTAATGCGCGTGCTCCTCATGCCCATGTAAATGAAACGCATCACCCAAGTAGACGCAGGTCAATATCGTAAAAATATAAGCTTGAATGAACGCAATACCGAATTCCAACAAATAGATTGCAACCGTAAACACAAAGGGCAGCCACCCGACCAGCAATCCCCCGCTGATTGTGAGACCAAATAGCACGGCGAGCATGACGTGGCCAGCGGTCATATTCGCGAAAAGCCGCACGGCCAATGAAATGGGCCTTGCAATCTGGCTGATGATCTCGATCGGGATCATGAGGGGCACCAGCCATCCAGGCGTACCAGGCGGGACAAGAATGCCCAGAAACTTTACCCCATGCAAGGAGAACCCCACCACCAAGCTAATTCCATACACCAGGAAGGAGAAGGCCGCCGTCACAATGATCTGACTCGTCACGGTATAGGCCCCAGGAATGAGTCCGATGTAGTTGGAAAAGAGAATAAACACAAAGAGCGTAGCGACGAGAGGGAAAAATCGCATGCCCTCTTTGCCCATGGTTTCCATGATCATGGTGCGAATGAAATCCACCATCATCTCCGCCAAGCTCTGGAGCTTGCCTGGTACAAGCTTGCGCGATGATCCAGCCATGACCATGAGCACCGCTGCCACAGCAATGACGACCCACATAAACACTACGGCTTTATTGATGGAGAGATCCAATCCACCGATCGAAATCTGGACCCAGCGTTGAAGTTCAAATTGATGAAGCGGACTTTCTTCCATGACAATCCTTGACTATTCCCTATTATTCGAGTTGTCTACTGCTACTTGCCATCGTTGTACGGATCGGTAGACGCTTCTGATACCTGCCGCCAACCCAAAGACCAATCCCACAACAAGCCCCCACGGAGCCGACTCCAGCAGATAGGCATCAATCCCCCATCCAAGCCCACCGCCGACGATTAGCGCAGCCAGCAGTTCCGTTCCAATTCGAACGGCTTGACCAAGCCCCGCGTATAAAGGATCTTGTGAAGGGGCCATCCCAAACCCACGGAAGGCGAGAGCACGTGAGCAGAACTCTGCCCGTGATGGGGTTCGCAATTTAAACAAAACTGTGCTTGCAATGTCAAGCGGTTAGAGAGCTATGCGCGCAGAAATCGCTGCGGTATATACGGTATAGTGATCTCCCGTTCGTGTTGAGAATGCGTCGCCTATGTCCACAACATTCCCCTCATCGATCCCATTCCTGCACGGTTCTCCTTCTCCTCTGATTCTGACACGCCCCGCTCCCTCGGCAAGCCCGTTTGAACTGTACTCGAAGATCGCATCAGCTCGATGCCCTTCGTTTCTCTTTGAGAGCGGTACCGGTGATGGCACCATGGGACGGTATTCATACTTTGGCGTTGATCCCTATCAAATACTGCATGGGAAGGGAGATACCTGTGTGTGCCGCTCGATTCAAGGCCGCATGGATCCAGGCACATCTCCGTTTCAATATGTGACTCATCTCCTAAACCGTCAGCGGATCGTTCGTCCTCCCGAGGCTCCGCCATTTTTCGGCGGCGCAGTCGGCTATTTGAGTTATGATCTCGCACGCCAGTTCGAGAGGTTGCCGTCTCTAGCTTTAGATGACCTTGCCTGCCCTGAGCTGGAGTTCGCATTTTTCGATCTTGTCGGGGCAATCGATCATGAACTGAACCGCCTGGTGCTCATGTTTTGTCCTCCGCTTGACCGATTTTTGGGCGAGCCCCGGGAAAAGCTATTTCGCGAGGGAAGGGATCGACTGGCCGAGCTTGAAGCTCGATTGACCAGACCTGACATGGTAGACGTGCACGGGAGTCACCTTGGTCGCCTGACATTTACACCGGAGCAGGAGCAGGCGATCTATACTCGGAACGTGCGCCGGTGCCAGGAATACATCTCAGCCGGTGACATCTATCAAGCCAACCTCTCCCACCGGTTCAACGTAACCGGTTCGGCATTCTCCTCTCTCGGGGACCTTGAAACCGATCTGTCTGCCTATAGTCGCTTGCGCACGGTGAACCCTTCCCCCTTCTCGGGAATACTCCGGTGTGACGCAATTCGCCTCATCAGCTCCTCCCGGAACGGCTCGTTCGACTGGAAGGGCATCGAGCCGATACGAGGCCGATCGCGGGAACGAGGCCTCGTGGAACAAACGCCGACGACGATCAGCGACTGATCCATGAGTTGCGTGTCAATGAAAAGGAATGCGCGGAACATGTCATGCTGGTTGACCTTGAGCGGAATGACCTCGGGCGAGTCTGTCGTTTCGGGAGCGTCCAGGTGGATGAATTGATGACCTTGGAGCAATATTCTCATGTCACCCATCTGGTTTCCCATGTGGCCGGCACTCTCAAAGATCATGCGACTGGTTTTGATCTGCTGAAAGCTATGTTTCCAGGTGGAACGATTACCGGGGTACCTAAGATCCGCTGCATGGAGATCATTGAGGAGTTGGAGCCGGTACGCCGCGGTCCTTACACCGGCTCGATGGGTTACCTCAGCTGGAGCGGGGACCTCGATTTCAATATTCTGATACGTACGCTTGTCATGAAGAACGGTCAGGGCTATCTCCAGGTCGGAGCAGGAATTGTGGCCGATTCCCACCCCACACGCGAATATGAAGAAACCATCCATAAGGCCCAGGCTTTCTTCAGCGCCTTTTCATAGCCTCATGTGGATTTACTTAAACAACAAGTTCGTCAAAAACGAAGACGCCCTGATCTCCGTCTTCGACCATGGGTTTCTCTACGGAGATGGAGTATATGAAACGCTGCGCTCCTATGGCCCTCATATCTTTATGCAAGACCAGCATCTGTCACGGCTGTTCCGTTCCGCAGAAGCAATCGGGCTGACGATCCCGATTTCCATGAAGAGTTTGGCGGACATTCTGCAGGACACAATGATCCGCAACGAGGTTGGAACCGATCAGCGGGATGCCTATCTAAGAATCACCGTTTCGCGAGGAGCGGGAGACATCGGATTGGACCCGGCACTCTGTTCGTCACCGACCGTTGTCGTGATGGCCAAGCCTCTCGTGCCCCCAGCGTCCCATCTCTATGAAACGGGCGTTCAGGTGATCGTGGCGTCCACGAAACGGAATTTGCCGAGCGCTTTGTCGCCGCAGATCAAGTCCACAAACTTCCTAAACAACATCCAGGCTAAACGCGAAGCAATCGCAGCAGGCGCATTCGACAGTATCCTGCTTAATTGGGAGCAGCATCTGACTGAATGCACCATCAGCAATGTGTTCCTCGTCCTGGACGGCACATTGCGAAC
Source organism: Nitrospirota bacterium (assembly GCA_016222925.1). Lineage (GTDB taxonomy): Bacteria > Nitrospirota > Nitrospiria > Nitrospirales > Nitrospiraceae > Nitrospira_D. The sequence goes on from JACRQB010000189.1 coordinate 18,340, forward strand.
ACCAGCCCTGGACTGCGGCTTGCTCGATGGCATCACCAGAATGATTGTAATTCAGTTGGCCAAAGAGCTCGACATCCACACAGACGAAGGTCGCTATACCGTTGACCACTTGTTCAAGGCCGACGAATGCTTCCTCACGAACACCAGCATGGAAATCATGCCGGTGACTTCCGTCGACCGTCGAGCTGTCGGCGACGGAAAACCAGGTCCACTGACCCTGAAGCTAAGGGAGCAATTCCCAGCGATGCGAGGCCGATACGGGAACATGCTTCATACTCGATAAGCCTTTATCTTCCCGTTTTCTCTCATCATTCTTCTGCCCCCAAACACAAGATCTGCATTTCCTTGACAGGCAGTGACAGACTGCTATCGTTTGACCATGCCAAAACCAAACACACTGCATCACTCCTCAACTTACCGGCCTGTCATGACTATCCTCATCGCATTGAGCGGCAGCATCCTGCTGGCTGTTCCAAGTGATAGTCGTGCAGAGATGTACCAATATGTCGATGCCAAGGGGACAATATCGCTCACCAACGTTCCCTCTGATACTCGATACCGCCGGATCGACATCCACCCGAATCGGCTCCATCCCGTTCTCTCAGAGGCGGAATTGGAACCGGTGATCCGTCGAATCTCACAGCAGCATCAACTACACCCTGCGCTTATCCGCGCCATCATTAAGGCTGAGTCGGATTTCGACCCTCGTGCGGTCTCACGAGCCGGAGCCATCGGACTGATGCAATTGATGCCGCAAACGGCAGTGAGATTGGAGGTCCGTGACCTCTATGATCCCGAAGACAATATCGGAGGAGGGACGAAGTACTTACGCCAGTTGCTCGACCGATTCCGTGGCAACCTTCCACTGGCGCTCGCTGCCTATAACGCCGGGGAGCATGTCGTCGATCGGTACCGAGCTCTTCCGCCAATTACCGAAACCCGCCTCTATGTCCGCAAGGTCTTGCGATACTATCGACTCTTCCTCGCCCGTGACCTTGCCGTGACCGGACACGTCATCCCCTCTTCGGAGTACGCAATGCCACAACCCGCCCCCGTGTCTTCGATTCAGTCCGGCCAGTAGTTCGGGCCCCCGAATATACTTGACTATGCTGTTTCCAGCCCGGTCGCTTGGATCCTGGAAAATCGGATCGGTAATGGGCGCCCACGCTATTTTCTCTCCAGAGCGCAGCTTCGGCCACGCAATGCGCCACTTGCACCATATTCTTGACCTCCAGATCGGCCCTCCCCACAAAAGATCGGGACACCATCTGTCCCCACCGCGCAAGCTGGGCCGTGGCACGAACGAGCGACTCCCGAGAACGGATAAGCCCCACTTGCCCCCACATAATCCGCCGAAGCGAACTGCGCACTTTTTCGGCATCCTCCAATCGTTCCAACCGACCGCTCCTCAGACCCTCCACGTGGTGAGTCAAATCAGGCATTGAACGGCGTGAGGCCCAGGCGACAGCAGCCACGCCGGCCCGCATCCCAAACACTAATCCTTCCAGCAAGGAATTGCTGGCCAGTCTGTTGGCGCCGTGCACACCGCTACAGGCAACCTCGCCCGCCGCAAAAAGACCCGGCAATGTCGTGGCTCCATTGAGGTCGGTCGCTACCCCCCCCATCATGTAATGGGCACTTGGAGAGACCGGGATCCATTCTTCCGTGATATCGATATCGTGACGGAGACAGGTCGCATAGATCGTCGGAAATCGCCGTTTGACAAAACTCGCCCCCAAGTGAGTCACATCAAGGTAGACATGCCGCGCACGCGTCGCCGCCATTTCCGCCCAGATCGCCCGTGCAACGATATCCCTCGGAGCCAAGGCGCCGAGCGGGTGATACCGTGACATGAAGGTCTCTCCCTTATTGTTGCGCAGCTGACCGCCCTCTCCTCGCATGGCTTCTGACAACAAAAAAGGCGGGCTTGAGGGCAGATACAGCGAGGTCGGGTGAAACTGGACAAATTCCATATCCTGGAGTTGCGCTCCTGCACGAAATGCCATGGCCATGCCGTCGCCGGTCGCATTCGGCGGATTGGTGGTGCGAGCAAAAATCTGTCCCGCCCCCCCTGTCGACAGGACGACGGCTTTTGCAGGAATAATGAATTGTTCCCCTGAATGCTCATCAAGCACCACCGCTCCACAACATCGGCCTTCCTCAACCACGAGATCAACGGTGAAATGGTAATCCAGCCGGACGATCCGCTTGTGTCGCATAGCCCGCGCTATCAGCACCCGCACCATTTCGTTCCCTGTCGCATCGCCTCTCGCACGGAGGATTCGGCTGCGGCTGTGGGCCGCTTCACGTGCAAAGGCAAATTTCCCACCCGTTTTGTCGAATTTCGCGCCCCAGCGGATGAGCTCCTGAATCCGATCCGGTCCCTCCTCCACCAAAACACGCACCGCTTCACGACGACACAGGCCGTGTCCGGCCTTCACGGTATCGGTCAAATGGATGGCGACATCATCCTCTTCACTCAAAGCCACGGCCACCCCGCCTTGCGCAAAGATGGAATTGCTTTGTAAGGGATGGCCCTTGGTGAGCACGATCACTCGACCGATTCGACAGAGGTCCAGGGCGGCGCGAAGCCCGGCGACTCCGCTGCCGATGACGAGAAAATCTGCTTCCAGTGCGCTTCGCGGCATCGTTATCGTGGGAGGGTCTGCGATGCGGGAGGTTCCGCCAACAGCTGTTTTGTCTTCATTCCGAAGGGCACATCTCCTTGCGCACCGCGCAGGAGAATCGAGTGCGTACCGACCCATTGCAGCCGTGCGAGGCCTCGTTGTCGGACCCCCATGTCAGTGGCGTCTCGTTTCCACGTCCCTTGCCAGTGAAGGAGGACGTTGATATCGTCCTTTTCAAGCACGACCCGTTCGATCTTGAACTCGAGGGAGATAGCGGAAAAGGCAGCGAAGTCCATTTCGATCTGCCGTTTGAGTTCGTCCAGCTGCTCCATCGGCAACAGCAGGGCATGGAACTCGGACTGATTCTTTCGTTGATAGGCACTCCGCAAGGATTCCACCGCTTGATCGATACGGAGGAGTCGCTCATGCTCTGCTGGGTATCGGATGGTCTTCGACGGGCACCCAACGATCGCTACAGCAAGCACAATCAGCAACACGATGGCTGGAGGCCGTGAAACACCAATCCTTTCAAGGTACATGGTGGTGCAGTATAGCATAAGGGGAAAAGGCGCCGTGACCTTGCATTTTCAGCGGAAAGCTTTTAGACTCGGCCCTCCTTAGGAGATACAGAACATGTCAAGCGTCCTGAAGAAACGGCGAAAGAAGATGCGCAAGCACAAGTATAAGAAGCTGCGCCAGCGCCAGAAGTTTCTTCGCCGAAAAAGCTAAGTTCTACCGGCGTAGCCGGAGGAGGGAACCGTGGCCGAAGGGAAGAAAGTCCGCATCCGCGTACGAACGGTCAATTGTACCTACGTGGGCGACTTCCTGGTCCCTCCGATGCGGCATCGCGTCTCCGATGCGATCAACGAAGAAGCCCGTCTCTTTATCAACCTGACCGACGTGGTTGTCGACGATAAGGAGCGATCGGATTTCATTGCGATCAATAAGAATCTAATCGAGTCGATCGCTCAACTCTAGTCGTTTCCTCTCACCCTCGTCAGCGTACTCGTTCAGCGTTGCCGTGAGCAAGGGCACGATTTCGTGCCGACACACCGCCTGACCACGATGTCGATCTTCACGCGATTCCTGCCGTTCATACGCCCATATTTGCCACGGCTGATGCTGGCCGGGCTCTTAGTGAGCGGGGTTGCGCTCATCAATCTCGCCTTAGTTCGGCTGGCCGGCACCCTCTGGGATGTCATTACGGTTCAGCACGATGCCGACCAGATGACTCGGTCGATCGGCCTGTTCCTGAGCCTGGTGATTCTGCAGGGGCTCTGTTCGATGGGCCACAGCTACCTGACAGCCTGGGTTTCTCAGCACATTGTCGCGGACTTTCGTCAACATCTCTTTGGCCACCTGCAGACGTTGACGGTCAGTTTTTTCGCACGGCGCCGCACCGGGGAGTTGCTGTCGCGAGTAATGAACGACGTCGCGGTCATTCAATCCATCGTCACAGAAACCCCGATCGACACAGTCAAGCAACTCGTGACCTTCATCGGCGGCATGACATTTCTGCTGATGATGAATTGGCGCCTCTGCCTCCTAATCCTGATCCTGCTCCCCTTGCTGGTCCTGGTCGCTAAAGTATTCGGCCGCAGACTGAAATCCCTTTCCACCTCGATTCAAGACCACACGGCCGCGCTCAGCACCCTCATCGAAGAAGTGATCTCGGGCATTCGGATCGTCAAATCCTTCGTGCAGATACAGCGGGAAGAAACCCGCTTCGCCACCCAGGCGAACGAGATGCTTCGCCTCACACTGCATCGGGCCGGCATCATGGCCGTGTTCATTCCCGTGATCAGCCTGGTCACCTTTTCCGCCGCCGCAGCGGTGCTGTGGTACGGCGGTCAACAGGTCATCGACGGGACTGTCACGCCAGGGGAGCTGTTCGCCTTCGTCCTCTTTGCCGGCATCCTCATCGGCCCATTTAGCGCAGGAGCCCGCATCTTTACGCAGCTCAAAGAGGCGCAGGGGGCCATGCAACGAGTCTTTGAGATTCTGGATGCACAACCGGAAATTGCGGATCAACCCACGGCGCAGAATCTCTCCACAGTCGAAGGACACGTCCGAGTCGAGAGAGTCAGCTTCGGTTACGACCCTCAACATCCGGTGTTGTTGGACCTGTCGTTTGAAGCCAAGCCTGGCCAATTGGTCGCTTTCGTCGGCCCAACCGGCGCCGGGAAAACCACGATGATTAATCTGCTTCACCGGTTCTACGATCCGATCGAAGGGCGCCTCACCATCGACGGCAAAGATCTGCGTGATGTGACCCTTGAAAGTTGGTACCGACAGATTGCACTGGTCCCACAGGAGACCATCCTTTTTGGAGGAACCATCCTCGACAACATTCGCTACGGAAAGAGGGACGCGGACGAAGCCGCAGTGCTGGAGGCGAGCAAAGCCGCGCATGCACACGACTTCATTATGGGCTTGCCCGATGAATACCAAACCCTGGTCGGCGAGAAGGGCGTCAACCTGTCAGGCGGACAACGCCAACGAATTGCGATCGCTCGGGCTATCATCAAGAATCCTCGTATTTTACTACTGGACGAAGCCACCTCATCGCTGGACACCGAATCGGAACGGTTGGTGCAGGAAGCACTCCATCGCCTCATGGCAGGTCGCACGACCTTCGTCGTTGCCCACCGACTGTCGACCATCCAGCGGGCCGACCGAATTCTGGTCCTGGATAAGGGGAAATTGGTCGAGGAAGGTACTCACGGAGAGCTTCTCGCGCGTAAGGGTCTGTACCACTACCTCTATACCATCCGCTTGAACGAACCGACCGCTTGAAATTGTCACTTCACAACCCTCGCACCCACACCTTCCCATCTCTTCTATTTGTAACAAGCCTGTAACGTAGAGAGCGTATGGTAGCTCGTGCAAGCTTCAGGAAGAATGATTGGGGAGATTCCGTGAGTTCACCACGTCCCAAGAAAATTCTCATCGTCGAAGACGAACAGGATATTGCACAGTTGCTGAGGTAAGGAAGTGCTGCTCACAGCCAAGGAATTCGGACTGCTGGAGCACCTCTTGCGTCACCCTGGACGGGTACTAACGCGGGAGGTACTGCTTAATGAAGTGTGGGGTTACGACTATTATGGGACGACGCGAACCGTTGATGTCCATGTTCGGCGATTGAAACTGAAAGTACCGCTCCTCAATGATTCGATTGTCTCGGTCAAGACGCTTGGATACAAACTATTGGATCAACCTCGAGTATAGTCACTTCCCCTGCATTGTCACGATGTCGTTTCCAGCCTCCACAAGCCTACTTTGAAACTTTTTACATAGACGTAAACTCTCTGTAACCAAGCGTTGCCATCCATGCTGTATCACTGACCTCAAGAGATTATGGGCATGCCCCTGCTGCACAACCAACTGGCAGTCGAGTGAGCGCAAACAGCACACTGCCCGCGCTCACGGGAGTGAACCACATGACCAAGCGCGTACGATTAAGAGAGGAACTCAGTCGGCAACGCACCTCACTGCTGACCGAGTGGAACTTCTCGCTTATTCCACCGTCCGAACAAGCATGTTATGCAGACCCTGCCGATCAGGCATCGAACGATTTCGAGCAGGATCTGGCCATGCGGGTAAGAACAAGAATGATCGCGAGGCTCAAGCGGATTGAGCGCGCTCTACAATTGACGCAGACCAAGAGCTATGGATACTGTCGGCGGTGTCGCAAGGCTATTCCTTATGCTCGGCTGACGGTTCAGCCGGATACGCTGTTCTGCGTGTCTTGCCTTGCACGCATGGAGCGTAAACACTACGGACATTGACGACGGATCGCACGACGCCCCGAGGGAGCCGACCTGCCCTCCCAAGCCAGTGCCTGGCTCCTCCACGCTTGCCCGTTCTTTCAAGAGAAGGGGCAAGCGCGACTTAAATGAAAGGTCTACTTTCAATAAAGGAGGTAGCTATGCAATGCGCACGCTGTGCCGGCATGAACGTACCCGAAGTTATTGTTGAGGGAGGGGCGAAACTTTTTGTGATGCGTTGTGTTCACTGTGGAGACGTCATCGATCATATCATCCTGATGAACCGCCGACGCCAACGATCTGTACGGCCCGGGCGCCCACGAACTTCAACCTATGGACGTCATCGGTCTACCTGGAATAGATCCGCAGCAATCATGGAGGAGAGCTGACCGAGGAGTGGCCCGCTGTGCTGAGCCTCAGATCAAAGGAGACACAGCAGAATCGAATGAGATCGACGGCGATGTGATATCGTGGTCGTCAGTTTCCAGCCCGCGCACCTGCAATCAGAAGGCCTTGGCGAGCGGTTCTTCAACGATCAAAATGTGAGTTGCGGTGAATTTAGACTTTCAAACACAATGTAGTCCGCCATGATCCCTATCAGATCCTCCAGATTCTCCGACCGGTGAAACGGCAAAGCATACCCATCGTCAATATGCTGAATTGCCTTCACGGACTTGATAGAGTGCGCACCAGAATCTGCCGACGCATGGCTATTGGAGGGCGGGGCAACGGAAACACCGGCATGTGCGCTATGCGGAATTGTGGTCTAGTAATGCGCTGATATGCGAACTCCTCTCCTTCCCACTCTACTGTTGAAACAGGTCGTCGAGACTGCGTTTCATCCGTCCTTGCAAATGGGCCCTCAGACCTTCAGCCCAAGGGCCCACCACACTTATAGAAATCTCAGCTTCCGATCCTCCCGCCATCGTCTTTCGTTACGACGATCAGGGCCGACCGGGGTCGACCGCCGTTCGGGCCATCCGGCCAGGAGCTGAACTGCTTCGGATTGAGCGGATCACCCGGCAGGTCGTCCGGTCGTTCGCCCGGATGCTGAATCCCGACGAACATAGTCAGCCGATCCGGTGTCATGAACACACCGGTAATTTCGCATTGACTTGGACCGACGAGGAACCGTCGGGTCTCTCTGGTTTCAGGATGCGCAGCCAGCATCTGGTTATTGCCGAAACCGCCATAGGCACCGGCGTTGATTGTGGAAGTTGACACATCGGTCTGAATCCAGACTAAGCCGCTGGGGTCCACATAAATCCCGTCCGGTGAACCATACTTATCGCCGGCGATCGTGGAACCGTGAGCCGGGTTCGCGGGATCGCCGCAGAGGGCGAAGATGTCCCAGCCGAAGGTCGGCTCGGTCCAATCCTGGCGATAATACCAGCGGATGATGTGACCGTAGTTGTTGATGGCTCGCGGATTCGCCGCATCTACCGGCGGACGGGCGGAACCGGCTGCGGTAGACCCGTCGGGGTTGTTGACCGACGGCGGAGTCGAGCCACGCCGGTTGTTGTTCGTCAACGTCGCGATAGCCGTGAGATCCCTTGGAAACGTATCGATCCATTCAGGCCGATCCATCATGGTCGCACCGGCGGCATCGGCCGCACCACGCGTATTGATAAGGATGTCGTTGAGCGACCACCCGCCCAAACGTGGATTGTCCGGCGTCAGCGGCAACCATTCGCCCACACCTTCCGCATGGAACTTGGCGACGTAGAGAATGCCGTCGTCGAGCGGATTGATCCCCTGCGCGCGCGCCTGACGCCACGGCAGGTTGGAGACATAGCGATAGATGTATTCATTGCGCTCATCGTCGCCCATGTAGACCACGACACGGCCGTTCCGTGCCTCCTGTACCCAAGCTCCTTCGTGCTTGAGTCGGCCAAGTGCGGTGCGCTTGACCGGCGTGGAATGAGGTCGGAACGGATCAATCTCCACAACCCAGCCGAACCGATTGGGCTCATTGGGCTCCTCATCAACTCGAAATCGTTT
>JACRQB010000189.1:26768-29286 GCA_016222925.1 Nitrospirota bacterium
ATAGGTTCCCCAGGGGGTATAGCCCATGGCGCAGTTGTTGAGGGTGCCCAGCACGCGTGTGCCGGTCGGATCGTCGCTGGTCACCAACCGGGAATCGCCAGCTGCCGGTCCGCCGAGCTCGATCGGGGTCATACCCGTAATACGGCGAGCAAAGCGAGACGGCCGCACGACATCCCACTTGCCGCGCCGACGCCGCCAGTCCCACGGAAACCCGGTCCGCTTTGTCACCTTGACAATCGACACACCGTGGGCATTGAGTGACTTCTTGGTTTTTTCCGCCGTCCAATTGTTCACACCGTCCGGGAAGAGGAGGCCATCGTCTGTATATTCATTGTTCTGAACAATCAACCCACGCTGCGACCTGACAATTGGGAAATACACCATCCCATCATTATGCATGCCCCACTGACGGGCTTGTTCCTCCGCCGTGTTGCTGGCATCCTGTTTGAACGCTGGCCCATTCGAGACAGGGTCGCCCCAGGCGATGAGTACTTCGGCTGTGTACCCTTTCGGTACCACGACCTCATCGGCAGAAGAGACCGCCACACTTTCAAATCCGAGCATCGGCCGTTGACCCCAACGTCCGTCTCGCCTCACATCCGTGTCTTCCGCTTCTTCGATCTCCTGAGCTGCGGCAGGAACAGCTTTCAACAGCGCTTCGACCCCGCCCAGCGAGACCGCCAATCTCCTCCTGCCTGAGCCTAAATGGATGTAACGTTGAGATCTCATCTGCATCGGTCCTCCACCGGTGATGACTGTCGCATCGGACCATTACAACGCAATCAACAACTGGTAAAGGCCTCGTTAAAGATTGTTGCGGAGGACCAGAGATGTGGCGTTTGTGTCTGCTAACCTGGCAGCTCTCAGTGACTAAGAGCTGGAATGTTAAAATTATGACGGACAGCCCATCACCCTGATCGACGCGGAACGGCAGATCGCTGTTGGGCGATCAGTATGCGGTATCGTTGTTCCCGGCTGGCCAGCACTGAAAAGATATGAGGAGAAGCCTCGCTGCGTTAGCCTCCGTACCGAATAGATGCACAGAGACTAAATCCATCCCTCATTCTTGATATCTCATCTATCTTGCACTTCACCGTTTCACTGTAACCGGTCATGCTTTGTTCTCCATACGTTAAGGAATGCTGAAAACTTGACTCTCACTAAAGCGCGCTCGTCGGAGACCTTCTCCAGGAATTCTGACAGACGCCGAGATTTCAGCACCGTGTACACCGTCACGGCTGTCGTTGGGATCAGGGCGGACAGAAAAATGAAGAGCTTTCTTATGAATGGGCTATCAGCCTCGGCGATGAGATTCATGCCCAGAAAGCCCGTCGTGGCCATGCCGATCAACCCAACCGTGGTCACGACGGTCAGACGCACCATTGTTTCTCCCTGCCGGCGCAGCACGTTACTGTCCAGATACTGACTCATATCTTCAATCGCTTCCCGGACCTCGGTGTAGAGCTGGACTGTTCCAAGGTGCCTATTCGTCATCCGAAACAATTCCTTCACCTGGGTATATTCTGAGACGTCCTGGAACCAGTACCGATGGGTAAAACGCAGGAACATGCCGAGGATCTGCTGAATCATGTGCCGGAAATTCCTGACCGATTCTAGATTTCCAGGTTCCAGCCGGTTGAGCGCATCAACAAGACGGTCGGACAGCATGAGCATAGTGGCCTTATGAAAATGGGCGATCAAAAAAAGTACAAAATACTCGTGCCGGAACTGCTCAAGACCAGTTTTTCGGATGGCTAAGAACCGGTCGCTACAGTCACTCACTTGCGTCAACACGCGTCCGCTGCAGATGAAACGGGTTCCCGGACGCTTGGGGTCTTGTTCGCTCCAGTAGCGGTCATAGAAGTAGCGGTCTTCAAAGTCGCATAAGTGTCGTTCGGAATAGGGCAGCGAGTCCGATGGATCGGGCGCGGCGGCTAACCCCAGCCGTATGAAATCCCCTCGGGTCAGCGCAGCCGGATTATCAATCGTCAGATAGGCCATCAGCGGCAAGAGATGAGATTCGATCTGCCGATAGCGGATGAGGCCCGTCTTATCTGAATGGTGAAGCACCAACGGTTCGAACAGAAACTCCCAGTGCGAGGCGATGCACGGCGCCCGGTACTGACAAGCAAATGATAAGTATTTCTCCTTGTGTTCGTAGTCGGAGGATGCCAGCACCGTGCCATCCCTGGCCAGCCATTCGGCCTTTTTCAGGCAATGACCACCCTGTCCCTCGGATTCCCAATACGTAGGATATCCTCTGGCAAAACGAAGCATGGTGTCCTCTACGCAGGCCAGAGGGAGGTCATCGGCGAAGATCTCCATGGCCAGGATGACGATGTCAATGTCGTAGAAAAAATACAAATCAATATGTGCGACCTCGAATATGACCGGCACAGATCTGGGATCGGGGTAGGTCATCCGCACCCGCGCGATATCGGTGCGGCGGAAGACACGAATGGGTGATTCCTGGTTGACACCTGTCCCGCAGCCTGTGCCTTCGCCGTACAGAAAACGC
>JACRQB010000096.1 GCA_016222925.1 Nitrospirota bacterium
CCGGTCGAGCGTGGCGAACGGATCCGCGTCCATGATCTTCACCGTTCGATAGTGGTCGATGAACTTCGCGGCGTCATCGCGGGAAAATCCGAAGGTCGTCTGGGTTAGGTCATTCGTCCCAAACGAGAAGAACTCGGCCTCGACAGCAATCCGTTCAGCCGTCACGGCAGCGCGCGGCAATTCGATCATCGTCCCGACAAGATACGAGAGTTTCACGTTGTAGCGTTTCATGGTCTCTGTCGCGACTTCTCGGATGAGATCTTTCTGCGACTTCATTTCCGCTACCATGCCAACCAGCGGGATCATGATCTCCGGAACGATCTTCTTGCCTTCCTTGGCCAACTCGCAGGCCGCCTCGATAATGGCGCGCGCCTGCATACGCGTGATCTCGGGCATCGTAATGCCCAGCCGGCATCCGCGCAGCCCCAGCATCGGATTGAATTCATGCAATTCTTCGACGCGCGCAAGCAGACGCCGCTGCTCGTCCAGCTTGGCGCCGTCTTCGCCGGTCAACTCAAGCTGGGCGATCTCCACCATCAACTCCTCACGCTTCGGCAAAAACTCATGCAACGGCGGATCGAGCAGGCGAATGGTGACCGGAAACCCCTCCATCTCACGATACAGCCCGATGAAGTCCTGCTTCTGCAGCGGCAACAACTGCTCCAGATATTTCTCCCGATCCTCTTTCGTCCTGGCCAGAATCATCTTCTGCATGATCGGAATACGGTCTTCGGCAAAGAACATATGTTCTGTGCGGCAAAGCCCAATGCCTTCGGCGCCGAACCCTCGGGCGATCTTGGCCTGGTCCGGCACATCGGCATTCGCCCGCACTTTCATCGTCCGCACACTGTCCGCCCATGAGAGGATGGTCGAGAAAAGCTGATATTTTTGCGACTTCTTTGCATCCAGCTTCCCCTGCACCACCTGAATAATCTCGGATTCCATGACGGGAATGTCGCCGTCATACACATTACCGGTCGATCCGTTCACAGACAGATAGTCGCCTTCCCGGAACACTTTCGACCCGATCCGCACCGATTGGGTATCGATGACTTCGACCGCTTCGCACCCGGCAACGCACACCTTGCCCATCTGTCGCGCCACCACCGCCGCATGGGACGTCATTCCGCCCCGCGCCGTCACAAACCCGGATGCGGCGTTCATGCCATGAATATCGTCGGGGCTGGTTTCGTCACGAACCAGCACTACCCGCTGCCCGGCCGCCTTCATTTCGACGGCGCGATCCGGCGTCAAGGCGATCTTTCCTGCCGCCGCTCCAGGTCCGGCCGGCAATCCCTTGCCCAATGGGGTTGAACCCGCTTCAGATTGGGTATCGAAGATCGGATAAAGATACTGCGCGAGCTGATCCGGACTGACCCGCTGCACCGCCTCGCGCTTGGTGATCAAGCCTTCATTGACCATCTCGACGGCGATGCGGACGGCAGAAATACCCGTGCGTTTCCCGACACGCGTCTGCAACATATAGAGCGTGCCCTCCTGGATCGTGAATTCCAGGTCGAGCATGTCGCGGTAATGTTTTTCCAATCGCTTGTAGGTGTGTTCAAGCTCTTTATAGGCGGGAGGCACGGTTCGGCCCAACTCCGTGACCGGCAGCGGCGTCCGAATGCCGGCGACCACATCCTCGCCTTGCGCGTTCATCAAACACTCACCGAAAAACTTCCGCTCCCCCGTATTGGGGTCGCGCGTAAAAGCCACCCCGGTGCCGCTGGTGTCTCCCATGTTCCCGAACACCATGGCCACGACGTTGATCGCCGTCCCCCAGTGATCCGGGATACCGTTCAACCGGCGGTAGGTAATTGCGCGCGCGCCATTCCAGGATAAAAACACCGCGTCGATCGCCAGCTTCAACTGCTCATTCGGATCATCGGGAAACGCGTTGCCCGTTTCTTCCTTGACCAACGATTTGAACCGTTCCACGAGATCGCGCAACGCGCGCGCATCAAGCTGGGTCTCGTGTTTCACACCCATTTCTTCTTTCTTGAGATTCAGAATCGCTTCGAAGTGTTCGCGTGGCACACCCATCACGATACTGCCGAACATCGCCACAAATCGTCGATAGCTATCCTGAGCGAACCGGTCATTTCTGGTCTTGACTGCTAACCCTTCGACAGTCTTCGTGGTGAGACCGACGTTCAGTACCGTGTCCATCATGCCCGGCATCGAGGCACGAGCCCCGGATCTGACCGAAACCAGCAGTGGCCGTTCAGGATTCCCAAACCCCATTCCCATTGAGCGCTCGACACGCTTGAGCGCCTGCAAGGTGGCGTCCCACATGCCGGGTGGATACTTCTTCCCGATTTTGTAATATTCGACGCAGGCTTCGGTCGAAATCGTAAACCCGGGTGGGACTGAGATCCCCAAATTGGTCATCTCGGCCAATCCTGCGCCCTTTCCCCCCAGCAGCTCCTTCATGTTCGAGGTACCCTCAGCCTTGCCGTCGCCGAAATAGTAGACGTACTTCTTTGCCACGTGACTTCTCCTTCCTGCAGGATGCTGAAAAAGTCCGCCAGCAGCGTTCTCGCATCGCTCAGCGACTCAACGTACCCAAGCGTACGCCTCGCCGCTTCGCTCGCTGTGGCCTTGCTGAACAGCCTTTTTGAGCATCCTGAAGTTATCTGGCGTTAACACCATACGGAAACTCCGGCCAAGTTGCCGACATCAACCAAGTTCTCCGCAGCCTCCTAGAAAAAGCGCGTATCACTGAGCAGGCGACGCGCGACGACCGTCGGTTGATTCCAGACGGAGCCGATAGCGGTTCACCAAGAACCACTTCGCCCATACGCCACCGATGATAATAGCGGCGACAAACAGCATCAGCATCAATAGCCGATAGTCAGCTTGAATTAATGCCGCTGAGCGCAAACCCGCTGAGAAGAATGGCATTGCAGAGCACCATCAGGGCCAGCGAGACGACAAGAGAAAATCGTCGGACCTTGTCCGCCCGACGGCACTCGTCCGTCATCGGCTGATCCATGGCGACTCCCGTTTTTTCCGATCCTCGCTACCAGGCTGTTGAAAAAGACCTCCCGCTTCGTTCTCACGTCGCTCAGAGGCTCAACGTACGCGACAAGGTACGCTTCGCCTCTTCGCTCGCTGCGGCCTCGCTGGAAGGCCTTTTTGAACAGCCTGCAGAAGCTTGTGAGGTCGTCTTCCCTGCTGAGGCAATTCGTTGTTCGATTCGACCTATCGCCCTTCCACCACAACCTGGGAAAAGTCGGCGAACGACATGAACAACTCATCGACCTCTTTGAGCAACGTCAGCCGATTGCTGCGGATCGCCTGATCCTCTGCGTTGACCATCACAGCTTCGAAAAATGCATCAATGACCGGCCTCAGCCCTACCAATGAATTCAATGCCTCGTGATAGTCACCCATCGACAGGGCGAACCCCATCTTCGCTCCTTCTTCGGTGACTGCCAGGTGAAGCGCCGATTCTGATGGATGCTGAAACTTCGTCTCATCGACCGGCTTGCGTTCCCACTGCTCTTTTTCCACCAACCGATGCGCCCGCTTGAAACCGACGATCAACGGATCGAACTCCGGCTTTCTCGTCACGGCTTCAAGGGCCTTCATCTTCTGCACAAGATCGCCGAGATCCACCGACGTATCATAGGCTGACTTCAACACCGAGTCGATGACGTCGTCGCGCAGACCCTGCACGATCCGGACATAGTGCCGAACTCGCTCAAAGACAAACTCCGTGATTTGCCGAAGGCCTTCCCGCTCAAACCCGGACACGCTCTTAAACCCGTCGTCCGATACACGGTTCATGGCCTGATTGATGTATTTCCACAGATTGACTCGCAGTTTCCCTTCAAGGAGGATCCGCACCATCGCGGTCGCATGCCGCCGCAACGCAAATGGATCTTCCGAGCCGGTCGGCACCATGCCGACATGGAAAAACGCAGCAATGGTATCGAGGCGGTCGGCCAAAGACAGGACTTGCCCCGCCACCGTTGTGGGCAACTCCCCTTCAATCGCGCGTGGAAGATACTGCTCTCGAACCGCCTGGCTTACGGCCTCCGATTCGCCATCATGCTTCGCATACTCGCCCCCCATCACACCCTGCAACTCAGGAAACTCACCGACAACCCCGGTCAGCAGATCCGCCTTTGCGAGCGATGCCGCACGGATGCAGGTCCGACGGAGTTCTTCGTCCTCTGGGGATAGATGGGCCGCAAGCGCTTCCGCGAGTTTCTTGACCCGCTCCTGCTTCTGCGCCATTGTGCCGAGCTTGTGGTGAAAGGTGACGCCCGTAAGTTTCCACCCCCGTTCCTCCAGCTTCATTTTCCGGTCTTCGTCGAAAAAGAACTTCGCATCGGCCAACCGCGCCGCCAGCACCCGCTCGTTCCCCGTCCGAATGAGCGCCATGTTTTTGGATTCATTATTGGCAATCGCAATAAAATGCGGCGCCAGTTTGCCGGACTTCTTATCCCTGACCGAGAAGAACCCCTGGTGTTCTTTCATCGATGTGATGAGAATTTCAGAAGGAACCGCTAAGTACTCCGGTTTGAAGCTGCCAAGAGCGGCACAGGGCCACTCCGTGGTGTACACCGCTTGATCGAGCAACGCATCATCCGCATTCAAACCAACACCCGCCTTAACACAGAGCCGGTCGATTTGTTGCTGAATCGCCGCTCGGCGGCGCTCGGGATCAAGCATCACCCCTAGCTTTTCAAGACCTTTGCTGTAGGTCTTGAAATCCCTCACCATGAGGGGCTTTCTGCCGCCCATCACGCGATGACCGGACGTCCGATTCCCGGCATGGATCCCGGCGATCTGTACCGGCACGACCTTGCCCCCGAATAGTGCCACGATCCATCGTACGGGCCTGGCGAAGCGTACGCCTGTTTCGTTCCACTTCATGGCCTTCGGAAAAGACAGCGTTTCGAAAAGGTGAGACAGCAATTCCGGAAGAAGGGTTGTGGTCTTGCGTCCCGCATCGCGCTTGACCGCGAACAGATACTCGCCCTTCGGCGTGCTCCGTATCTCCAGACCTTCGACCGTGACACCTTGTCCAGCGGCAAATCCCATCGCCGCTTTTGTGGGTTGGCCGGCCTGGTCGAATGCCACCATTTTCGATGGCCCCATCGTTTCTTTGACCACCGCAGTTTGGTGCGCACGCAACTCGTCCACGATCACGACAAGCCGCCGAGGCGTCCCATAGGTCTTGATGGACCCGCACGACAACCGGGCATCCTGAAAGAGGCGGGTGGCTGATTCTCGAAGGGCCGTCAGGGCCGGCGCAACAAATTCAAACGGCAGCTCTTCCATGCCGATTTCGAACAGCAGCTCGGCGGTCAGTTTGGGGCTGCGAGTTGTGTGTTGAGGAGGCTTCTTCTTCACGAGCAGGCGCTTCATCGATGTGAGACCTGCGTCTTCATCAGTGGATGTCCCATCGCGGCTCGCTCGTCGCGATAACGCTCGGCGCATTGCCTGGCCAGTGCCCGCACCCGCGCGATGTACCCCGTTCGTTCCGCCACACTGATCGCCCCGCGGGCATCGAGAAGGTTGAACAGATGGGATGATTTAATCTTACATTCCGCTTCGTTCGCCTGGAAGCCCTGCATGAGCATCGTGACGTCTGCTTCCTCGAAATTGTAGCGCGACCCCTGCACCTCGGTCTCGTGATGAATGTCTCGATACGACACCTGGTCGGTCCACGCAAGATCAAAGACGTTGTCTACTCCCTGCAGATACATCGCAATACGCTCTGTCCCGTAGGTGATTTCGCCCGTGATCGGACTGAGTTCAATCCCGCCGATCTCCTGAAAGTAGGTAAACTGGGTGATCTCCATCCCGTCCAGTCTCACTTCCCATCCAAGTCCCCATGCCCCCAGCGTCGGGGATTCCCAATCGTCCTGGATGAAGCGAATGTCGTGCTCCTTGGGATTGATCCCCAGCCGAGCCAGACTTTCTAGATACAGCTCTTGAATATTATCCGGTGAAGGCTTCAGCACGACTTGGTACTGATAATAATGCTGAAGACGGTTGGGGTTTTCCCCATAGCGGCCATCCGTCGGGCGTCGGCATGGCTGCACATAGGCCGCCCGCCATGGCTCCGGTCCGAGTGAGCGCAGAAACGTGGCCGGATGAAAGGTCCCCGCGCCCATTTCCACGTCATAGGGTTGATGAATCACACAGCACGTGCCAAGCTAGCAAGAATGCTTTTCTCCTGTCAAGGAACGAGCCCTCTAGATCAATCACTTATAGATGAAGCCCACAGGGAAGGAACTGGCAGGATTTGAAATGCATCGACCATTCCAGCTGTGCTGGTATGCTATGAAACCTCCATGGTTACCACCTGATCGCGACACATCATAATATTCCCCCAACGAGCGATCTTTAGCATGAGTGGACGTCGGAGACAATTCACGAACATCGAGCCTTCCGTCACCTCATAATTTAGATACCAAGGTGGATCGAAAAAAACTATCGAGAGACAATTACGTAGTGTAAACGATGTTGGACAAGCACTATGGGAGATTAGGGTATATTTTCTGCCGGGACAAACCATTTCAGAGCTTCATCGCAGTTTTGCCACCGTCACCCCATCACCTCCCTCAGCCCGATCACCAGGGCGAAACTCGGCTACATAAGGCGACTCCTTGAGGTATTCCCGCAAGACAGCCTTGAGTCGACCAGTGCCGTGGCCGTGAATGATACGGAGGAACGGCGCCCCGTCTAAAGTCGCCCGATCCAAGGCCGCCCCCATTGTTTGTCGAGACTCGGCGATAACCTGAAGTCGATGAGACTGGTTGGGCTATCACAGGATGTGGTTCACGCGGGATGCCAACAAGGTTTGATACGCTGGCCAAAATTTCACCCTCCCCGACTTTAACGCGGACTCGTTTTTTCCCTTGTGGCGTTTCCAATAGGCTTCCGGTCATCCCTAAACCGGCGATCTCCACCGTATCCCCGACATCCAGCTGTTCAAGCGGAATCGGCTGACTGGCCGGTGTAAGCTCCTGCCTGGTTTTCGTCTCCAACTCCTGCAACCGTTGTTTCGTCTCCTTGGCCTTGATGAGTTTCTGCTCACGCTTCAAGGAATCGACGGTCGCTTGGACCTCTGCCCGTGCCCATTGGAATTGTTCGCCCACGAGCCTCCTGCTCGGCTTCTTCCAGTTGCGCTCGAAGCGCTTGTACCTCCCGAGCCGCTTGTTCGGCTTCTTGCCTGGCTCGCTGGGCCTTCTCACTATCGTCGGCCAATTGGCGCTGCTTGCGCTGCAAATCGGCCATCAATTCGTCAAGCCGGTGGTCCTCATGATGCAGCCGTCTCCGCGCATCGTTCAGAATGTCTTCATCCATGCCGAGCCGACCAGCGATTTCTAAGGCAGAGGAGCCGCCGGGAATCCCGATGAACAATCGATAGGTCGGCGCCAATCGCTCCACATTGAACTCCACGCTGGCATTCATAAAACCGGAGGTCGTCTGCGCCAGCTCTTTGAGTGCGCCGTAATGC
>JACRQB010000190.1 GCA_016222925.1 Nitrospirota bacterium
AAGGCCGGTTAACAGGGAGGAATTTCATGATCCAGCAGCAGTGTTTCCGCGGATGTTTGGCAATCTTAGCGAGTGCGTCCCTCGTCTTGGGAGGCTGCACCACGGCTCTTGTCCACGATGACGTCAAGTACCCGAAAACCGGCGCCCATTGCTCCGGTTCTCAAGGGGTTGATGACTCCTCTATCGCCGTACTCCCCGTTCCTGTGGTCGCCTTCGTCGTACCCCATGCGAATCTCCACGACATCAAGGCCGATGAGTACTTGAAGCGCTGCGGCGATCCGACCAAATTGATCAACCGGAAAGTCGAGGTCAACCGCACGGCCTGTATCCCGGCAGGATTGACTCGCATCATCACCCTCGGCATCTGGCAATGGTGCCCGGCCAGTGTCTCGTGGGAAGCGGATGTCAAGTCCTAGCCAGTCGTAGCCTCCGTCATTTGTCCGGCCTCCTGTCCAGACCTGTCAAGACGGGACCAGGACGCCCATTAGCGATTGATAGTCCTTCCCCTCACAGCTATTCATCATTCTTAACGAATCTACCGTAGCGCAAAAACAAAACGTAGAAGTGGAACCTGGCCCGCATTATTCATGAACACTTCTGCTGTAATCGCCGATCCGCTGTTGCGACACGCCTACGGTCGGCGGACTCGCCCCGCGGACCCTCGACGTACTGCACGACTACGCCTCAGGTCCTCCGGGCTTCGGTCTCACAACGCGGCTTGGCGATTTCGCGACGAACTGTCATAAACAATGCGGGCTAGAGCTATGAAAGGTCAGAATTTGCTAACATGGGCTACTATGAATCGTCAGAATTGGCTCGGATCAGTCATACTTATCTTGTGTGTGCTCCTGATCGGCGTCGGTCTGGTCACGTGGAAGTACGAATCCATTCAGGGCGAACAGGCGGCTTCGGCCAATCAGCCCGAGCCGATGGAGTCGGTCACCATGGCTGTCGCACGAGCCATCGACCACCGCCAGACCACCACTTCGATCGGCACAGTTCTCGCTCTCCGTTCAATTACGCTGAAAAACGAACTAGCCGGAACAGTCCGCGAAGTCCGGCTGACACCGGGACAAATCGTTGAAGGAGGAACTCTGTTGGTGGCACTCGACGTCTCGGTCGAAGAAGCTGAGCTTCGGGCACAGGAGGCCCAGGTTGCGCTCGCCAAGACAATCCTCAATCGCAGACAACACCTCAGCCAGGAACTCGCGACCACTCAAGAAGAAGTCGATCGGGCGCGCGCAGACCTGGATGTGGCACAGGCCCAGATTGCCCGTACCAGGGCCATCATCGCCAAGAAGACGATCCGTGCCCCGTTCCGCGCGAGGGTGGGCATCGCGGATGTCCATCCCGGTCAGTATCTTGACGAGGGAACACTCTTGACGACATTGCAAGGTATCGGTGACGCAGTGCATGTCGATTTCACAGTGGCACAACAAGTGGCAACGGGCTTACGAGTCGGTGAGTCCGTTGAAATACTCGCAGCCAGTGATTCTCCGGCTATCGTGGCTAAGATTGTCGCCCTCGACGCACGTGTTGATCCGACCACTCGGAACGCCATGGTCCGTGCCAGGATCGAGGGTACTCGCCACATACCGGCGCCCGGCGCATCGGTGCGCGTTCGAGTTCCGGTCGGTCTCACACGGAACGTCGTTGCGGTTCCAGTGAGCGCGTTGCGCAAGGGACCGGGAGGTGACCAAGTGTTTATCGTTGCACCAAGCAACGATGGCCGCACAAGAGTCCATACTCGCCAAGTCGAAATCGGACCCATGTTCGGCGACGAGATCGTCATCTATGCCGGACTGACGGCCGGCGAGCACATCGCCGCTCTAGGCTCCTTTAAACTCCGCGAGGGGATCCTCGTCGCAATCGCGGACGCTCCCGAGATTACCTCAAATGGAAATCGCGGAGCCGGGAAGCCGTAAACGAATCATCATGCCGCAAGACACCACCCGAACATCCTTCACCGACGTATTCATCAAGCATCCCGTGTTGGCAATCGTCGTCAACCTCATGATCCTGCTCGCTGGCTGGCGGGCGATGACGACGCTGCCGGTGCAACAGTACCCAAAGATTGAGAACTCATTGGTGGTGATCACGACTCTCTATTACGGAGCCGGCGCCGAAACAGTCCGTGGGTTCCTCAGTACACCGATTGAACGGGTGGTGTCCGCCATCAGCGGCGTCGACTATGTGGAATCGACCAGCCGAGCCGGAGTCAGCACCGTCACGGTGCACTTGAAGTTGAATCACAGCAGCACAGCGGCATTGGCGGAGGTCACGGCGCGACTGCAACAAGTGAAGTCCGAACTTCCGCCGGAAGCTGAGCCTGCCGCGATCGACATACAGCGAGCGGATCGACCCTATGCCTCGTTCTATCTGAGTTTCAACTCTCAAGAGCGTACGGTTCCGGCCATCACTGATTGGCTGTTGCGAACCTTGCAGCCTCAGCTCTCAACACTACCCGGTGTCCAACGGGTGACGTTCGAAGGCGAGCGACAAATCGCCATGCGCATCTGGATCGATCCCGATCGCCTCGCGTCGCTCAACCTCTCGCCCGGCGACGTACAGGGCGCCCTCCGACGGAACAATTACTTAGCCGCCGTCGGGCGCACAAAGGGCAATCTCGTCCAGATCAACCTGCTCGCCAACACCGATCTCCGCTCGACCGGTGAATTTGAGGAGCTGATCGTGGCCGACCGAGCCGGCGCCATCGTGAGGCTCAAGGATGTGGCGCGGATCGAACGAGGAGCTGAAGAAGCGAACATGATCGCGAAGTACGATCAGACGGAAGGCGTCTATCTCGGACTTTGGCCGGTGCCCGGCGTGAACGAGATCGAGGTCCGTCATCGACTCGGCAATGAAATCGAACGCATCCAGCAGACCCTCCCGCCCGACATCAAGATGCAACTCGTCTGGGATGGGACCATGTTTATCCGCAACGCACTGACGGAAATCACCAAGACATTGTCGGAGACCATTCTCATTGTAGCCGTGGTGGTGTTCCTCTTTATGGGTTCAGTCCGAACAGCTCTCGTGCCGCTCGTCGCCATACCCGTGTCGTTGATTGGGGCAGCGCTCTTCATGGTCGCGTTTGGATTCAGCCTCAATCTCCTGACCCTCCTCGCCATCGTGCTGTCGGTCGGATTAGTCGTGGATGATGCCATCGTGGTCGTCGAGAATGTTGAACGGCATGTGCGTCTGGGGCGATCTCGCATCGAGGCAGCACAAGCCGCCGCACGTGAGCTGCTCGGCCCGATCATCGCGATGACGATCACGCTCGCCACCGTCTATGCCCCCATCGGCTTCCAAGGCGGACTGACGGGTTCCTTGTTCTTGGAGTTTGCCGTCACGCTGGCCGTCGCCGTAGTCTTGTCTGGGATCGTGGCGATTACCCTTTCGCCGGTGATGAGTTCGCGATTTGTCCATTCACAGGGGAAGGAAGGTCGGTTGACGGCCTTCGTCAACCGCCGATTCGAAGAGGCGCGCCGGGTCTACGCCTGGCTGCTCGAGCGCGCGCTGGAGATGCGCTGGGGCATTGTGACGGCGGCACTGCTGATCATGGTTGCCGCCTGGCCGCTATACCTGTTTTCACGTCATGAACTCGCTCCCGTGGAGGATCAGAACCACATCAGTCTTTTCTTCGAAGCATCGCCGGACTCTACTTTCGCCGCCACCAACCGCCAACACTTCCAGATCGTCAACGCGATCACAGCCATCCCTGAAACAGACTACACCTGGTCGCTCACAACAGCATGGGGCGGATTCGGCGGTGTGGTCGCGAAGGATTGGCATGACCGGTCACGCTCGACTGAGGAGATGTACGACGACGTGTACGGCGCCGTGTCGCAAGTGCCGGGGCTCCGTGTGTTCCCGCGGCTGGACCCTCCCTTGCCCACCCCCGGTCAGTACGACGTGGAATTAATCTTACAGAGCGATGCACCGGCCGAACAGATGCTTGAAGCAGTCGGCTCCGTTCTGGGTGCAGGCTGGCAGAGCGGCAAGTTCCTGTATGTGGACACCGACCTCAAGATCGACCTCCCCCAAGCACGCGTCGTCTTGGATCGGGAACGACTCTCTGATTTAGGATTCGATCTGGCTGGAGTCGGTCGCGAACTGGGCACCATGCTCGGCGGCGGGTACGTCAACCGGTTCAACTATTTCGACCGCAGCTACAAGGTCATTCCTCAACTCGGCGACAAGGATCGTGCAACGGTCGACCCACTGCTCGATCTCAAGATCAAGACACCGGGAGGGCAGTTGGTCCCGGTGTCGACCTTCACGCATATCGAGACGAGCACGGCGCCGCGCACATTGAACCGTTTCCAGCAGCGCAATGCCGTCCGCATCTTCGGAGGCCTGAAACCCGGCTTCACGAAGGAGGAAGGACTCCTGGTCCTTGAAACGGCCGCTGCGTCGATCGGCCCACGCGTCGTGCTCGACTATGCCGGTGAGTCACGGCAGCTCCGCCAGGAAGGAGCAGCGCTCACCGTCACGCTCGGGTTCGCCGTGGTTCTGATCTATCTGGTGTTGGCTGCCCAGTTCAAAAGCTTTCGCGATCCCTTGATCGTTCTGCTTGGCTCGGTGCCTCTTGCGATCTCCGGGGCCCTGGTCGTGAGCTTTCTGGACCTCACCACCATTAATATCTATTCCCAAGTCGGCTTGATCACGCTGGTGGGATTGATCGCAAAGAACGGTATTCTGATCGTGGAGTTCGCTAATCAACTGCAGACTCGCGGGTATCCTCGGGCGATGGCAATACGCGAGGCATCGTTGACCCGACTGCGGCCGGTGCTGATGACCTCGGCAGCCACCGTGTTCGGTCACCTCCCCCTGGTCCTGGCGGCAGGCCCTGGAGCGGCTGCCCGCAACAGCATTGGCATGGTACTGGTCACCGGCATGACCGTCGGCACGATCTTCACCCTCTTCGTGGTGCCGGGTCGACACGATCATAATACTCTGGGTACTTGTGTGAATTGAGACCCTGGAGAGAGCCATCGCTTTCACAACACCGCCTTATCTCCTCATACAGTACCTGATTTGACCGACCCAACACACCGGTCTTGAGAAAGGAACAGACTATGGACCACAGATTGCCACGCAAGTCTTTGGGCGCGTTGTTGGCTATCGTTCTCTCTTTCACCGGTTGTGCCGAGTGGACCTATCAACGGATGAACGATCCCTCCCGGGACGTGTGGCAAAAACCACAAGGGGTTGTCGAAAAACTTTCCATTATGCCTGGAGCGAGGGTCGCGGACTTGGGTGCAGGCGGAGGCTACTTTACCTGGCATCTATCCAAAGCGGTCGGCTCAAGAGGAACGGTCTACGCCGTTGATATCGAGGAGAAAGCGATTAACATGATCTTCACGGAAATGGTTGCCCGAGGGACCCCAAATGTCCGACCGGTCCGGGCCGAGCCGCACGATCCAAGACTTCCAGAGCCCGTCGACTTGGTGTTCAGTTGCAATGTCTATCATGACATGAACGATCGAGTGGACTATTTTCGCTCCCTCGCCTCCTCGCTGCGACCCGGTGGGCGGGTCGCGATTCTCGATTTTCATCCTCGTGGATTCTTGTCCGGGATGTTCGGCGACCGAACCGATAAAGAGGTGGTTCGAGGCGAAATGGAAGCCGCCGGCTATCGGCTTCTGAACGATTACGATGTCGTCGACCGCCAGCACTTCCAGATTTTCGCGAAGGCGGACCAGTAGGAGCCAATTACTCTAGATGCACGGCTCGGTCACAGAGGTTTCGACCAAGCTATCCCGTCCTACGTCTCCATCATTTCCAATCGAGGATCAAACTCGTGTCCGCAAGCCGTGCACCGGATGCAATCCGACTCCACCGTGAATTCGTCGGAACGAATCCCCATGCCGCCACAATCCGGACACCGGGTGAGGTGAACTTTCTGATCATTCACCGTTTCGTATTGCACTCCGTGTAGGCAGTACACCGGTTTTCCGTAAAGCAGCCATGGTTTGCCTGCATTGTCGATCACAGGCAAGAGAAGGTAATGATGGTGCACGTAATCCTCTAGCTCGCCACGACTCGCGAAACCGTCTTTGATCAGTTTGCCGGACACTGCCTCGTACAAGCCACTGCCGTTCACGATCACTTTGGTTGGTCCCATCATCTCACCTCCCCGATTGACGTGAATCTGGTTAGACCACACCTGAGTAGTAGCGGAGAATATTGGAGACGGAAATCACGCCGATAATTTGGCCGTCCTGCGTCACGGCGAGGTGCCGGGTTGCTTGGTCTTTCATCATGCGCACGGCATCAATGATCGGACGATCACCTTCGATGGCCACGACCGGCTTGCGCATGCACGTCTTGGCAGGAGTGGTGTTGGGATTCATCCCGTTGGCCACGACCTCACGCGCCAGCGCCGAATCCGTGATGAAGCCGACATAGGACTGGTCGTCGGTCAGGAGGAGTGAGCCGAGCTTCCACTGCTGCATGAGCTGCCCCGCTTCGCGCAGAGTGGCCTCCTGTGAGAGACTCCGGACTTCCGTCGACATATGCTCTGCGATTTGCGGACCGATGAGAGTCCGCCCAACTGTCTTCTGTTTCGGCTCGGCAGCCCGACGCGCTTCAAGCTCCGACACGCAGCTTTCCAACACCCGATACCGTTGCAAGAGACTCTGCCGATGGCTGTCCATCCCGGTGCCTTCCGGCGCCTCGTCCGTCATATTCACCAACCCCCCGGCCTCCCCTAGTTCAGCGTATTCATATGCATGCAGCAAGTCGGAGGCCTGCCCCAGCAAATCGCCGATCAACCGTTCGGTCTCCAGATCGAATTCCTCCAAACTGCGGGCCGGCTTCCCTTTGCCAAGAAACTTGGCCAGTTCAGCCAACTGCTTCCGCATCCGTTCAATGCTGCGGTCGAGCGTAATCCGTGTCGATTTGGGAATGGTGCGCGTCGTGGCCATAGCACCTCCT
>JACRQB010000039.1 GCA_016222925.1 Nitrospirota bacterium
ACGGGATATACTTCGCCATGCCCCGATCCGCACACACTTTCGTCAACGCCGCCGTCAACGTCGTCTTCCCATGGTCCACGTGCCCGATCGTCCCAATGTTCACGTGCGGCTTCTTCCGCTCGTATTTCGCCTTCGCCATAATGCCACCCCCTCCTAATTCACCACGCTATTTCTTGATGATGGCTTCCGCAATATTTCTAGGAACCTGATCATACCGATCAAACTCCATGCTATAGGTCGCACGACCCTGCGTACGAGACCGGAGATCAGTCGCATAGCCAAACATCTCCATCAAGGGCACGGCAGCATCAATAGCTTGAGCACCAGCCCGGACCTTCATTCCCTGCACTTTGCCTCTCCGGCTGTTCAAGTTACCAATCACATCACCCATGAACTCCTGCGGAACCAAAACCTCAACCTTCATGATTGGCTCAAGCAGAACAGGATCGGCCCTCTTACACGCATCGGCAAACCCCATTGACCCTGCAATCTTAAATGCCATTTCATTTGAATCGACGTCGTGGTAGGAGCCATCAATCACCGTCACCTTCACATCCCGAAGCGGATACCCCGCAACGACACCGGTCTCCATCCGCTCCCGAACACCCTTCTCAATAGCAGGGACAAATTCCTTCGGAATTGCTCCACCCACAACCTTATTCACAAACTCCAGCCCCTTACCTGACTCTGAAGGCTCAACTGTTAAGACAACATGACCGTACTGTCCACGCCCGCCAGTCTGCTTGACATATTTTGACTCAGCTTCAGCCTTACGCCTGATCGTCTCCCGGAATGCCACCTCAGGCTTTCCAACATTTGCTTCAACTTTAAACTCACGCAACATTCGATCGACGATGATCTCAAGATGCAACTCACCCATTCCAGCAATGATCGTCTGCGCGGTCTCTTCGTCCGTCCGCACACGGAATGATGGATCCTCTTGAGCCAGTTTCTGGAGGGCAAAACCCATCTTCTCTTGATCTTGCTTTGTCTTAGGCTCAATCGCCATCGCAATCACCGGCTCAGGAAACTTCATCACCTCCAGGAGCACTGGCTGTTTTTCATCCGCCAGCGTATCTCCAGTTGTAGCCCCTTTAAGCCCCACAGCTGCAGCGATGTCTCCTGCGTACACCTCATCGATTTCTTCTCGCTTATTGGCATGCATCTTCAGGAGACGCCCAATTCGGTCCTTTGTCCCCTTGGTCACATTCAAGACCGCTGTGCCAGTTTTCAGCGTTCCAGAATAGACACGGAAAAATGTCAACTGTCCGGCAAATGGATCAGACATGATCTTGAACGCCAATGCTGAAAATGGCTCACTGTCATCTGACTTGCGCTCAACTTCTTTACTGCTATTCGGATCCAACCCCATGACCGGAGGGACATCAAGCGGAGACGGCAGGTAGTCGACAACGGCATCCAGCAACTGCTGAACGCCCTTGTTCTTAAAAGCCGATCCACACAACACCGGAGTAATCTTCATCGAGATAACGCCAGCCCGGATCGCGCGCATGACCTCTTCTTCTGTCAATGGATGGCCGCTTAAATATTTCTCCATCACCTGATCATCAAACTCCGCCACCGCATCGAGCATTTTCTCTCGGTACTCTTTTGCCTGAGCGAGAAGAGCCTCTGGAATTTCATCGACCTTATACTTCGCACCCAATGTCTCGTCGTCGTAGAAGAATCCCTTCATCCTCACCAGATCAATCGATCCGCGAAATTCCGCTTCACGCCCGATTGGAATCTGAATCGGAACCGGCGTAGCCCCCAGTCGATCAATGATGGATTGGACACTTCCGTAGAAATCCGCACCGATTCGATCCATCTTATTCATGAAGGCGATACGAGGAACATGATACTTATCAGCTTGACGCCAGACCGTTTCAGACTGAGGCTCAACACCCTGAACGGAATCAAAGGCTGCTACCGCCCCATCAAGCACGCGCAAGGAACGCTCCACCTCAATCGTAAAATCAACGTGCCCAGGGGTATCAATAATATTAATGCGATGATCACGCCAGAAACAGGTTGTTGCGGCAGCCGTAATGGTAATGCCACGCTCACGCTCTTGCTCCATCCAATCCATCGTGGCCGCACCCTCATGGACCTCACCCAACTTATGAGTCATACCCGTATAATAGAGGATGCGCTCCGTGGTCGTAGTCTTACCGGCATCAATATGAGCCATGATGCCGATATTTCGTGTGTGTCCTAACGATGTCTGACGAGCCACTTTAACTCCCTCAAAAAACACGAATGCCGCAAGTCAAGCCAAAAACACTGCTGCGATACAAGCTAGCCAGAGTCTGCGGATCGCAGCACGGCTCAACTGCAGCACAGAATGACACTACCAGCGATAATGAGCGAATGCTTTATTGGCCTCTGCCATCCGATGCACGTCTTCCCGCTTCTTGACCGCAGCCCCGGTATTATTCGATGCATCCAACAGTTCAGCGGCAAGCTTTTCTCGCATGCTTTTCCCACCGCGCGTACGGGCAAACTGCGACAACCAACGAAGCGCCAATGATACTCGACGCGCAGGCCTAATTTCGACCGGAACCTGATAGGAAGCGCCCCCTACTCGACGAGACTTGACCTCAACAATCGGCTTCACATTATCCACAGCCGCCTTAAACACTTTCAGCGGGTCGCTGCCGGTTTTCTCCTGAATAACATCAAACGCGCCATAACATATCCGTTCCGTGGTGCTCTTCTTCCCGCTACTCATTAGCGCGTTAATAAACTTCCCGACCAACTTATCTCGGTACCGCACATCAGGAAGCACTTCTCGTTGACCCAAAAACCTACTGCGTGGCATATTAACCTATCCAATCCGTGTGATGATTTTCAAAACTCACAAAATCTACTTGGGCCGCTTTGCTCCATACTTCGAACGACTCTGCTTTCTTCCAGCTACACCCACCGCGTCCAAGGCGCCACGAACCAGATGATATCGAACACCCGGCAAATCCTTAACACGGCCGCCACGCACAAGCACAATAGAATGCTCCTGAAGATTGTGCCCAACGCCGGGTATATACGTCGTCACCTCCATACCGTTCGTAAGGCGCACACGCGCAACTTTACGCAATGCTGAGTTCGGCTTCTTCGGCGTCGTTGTGTACACACGAAGACACACGCCTCTCTTCTGCGGACAGGACTTCAGGGCAGGACTTTTCGTCTTTGCCTTTACGAATATCCTCCCTTTCCGAACCAGCTGATTGATCGTCGGCATCGCGTTCAAACCCTTTCAAGATGGAACAAGCACCAACCGTCAAGTGCAAAGCCGCCGGATTATAGTGACGTAAGCGCCGACTGTCAAGTAGGCACTATTCCATCACGTATTAAGACCGAGCACCTTCTCCTGAAACCGATGGAACAGCCGCGCCAGATGATACTGCAGTCGTAACACTTACAGGTATTACCTCAGGCTTTTCACTGATGACGAACGTATCGCGGTACTCTTCAAACCCAGACCCTGCCGGAATCAAACGACCGACAATGACGTTTTCCTTCAAGCCCAATAACTTATCCTCGCGTCCATTAATCGCGGCTTCAGTGAGAACGCGTGTGGTTTCCTGGAACGATGCCGCAGAAATAAAGCTGTCGGTCGTGAGGGCCGCCTTGGTAATCCCAAGTAAGACAGGCTTGCCCAGGGCAGGCTGGCCGTCATTGGCGAGCACCCGCTGATTTTCTTTTTCGAAGAGACTCTTGCTAACTTGACTGCCCGGCAAGAACTGGGTATCTCCCGGATCTTCAACCCGCACCTTACGCAGCATTTCGATAGACGTCCTGCACCTCATCTACGAGGTACTTTTGCAATTCATTCGGACCCAACACATCAAGGATGTCATGAGGATTTGCCGAGCCGTCCATTAACGGCTCCCCAGCCCGAACCCAGTCGCCTTCGTGAACGTTGACGTGCTTGCCCTTGGGAATAAAATATTCCTTCACATCACCCATCTTATTGTCGACAAGAACCTTACGCTGGCCTTTGACGAAGCCGCCGTAGGAGACTTCTCCGTCGATCTCAGTGATGACCGCCTGCTCTTTCGGCTTCCGCGCCTCAAAAAGCTCCACCACACGCGGAAGACCTCCCGTAATGTCCTTGGTCTTCGTCGTCTCACGAGGGATCTTTGCCAAGACATCACCAGGATGCACAGTGGCCCCCTTTTCGACAAAGATATGGGCTCCGACTGGTAATAAGTACCTGGCCACTGCGCTGGATCCGCCAGTCGCTTTGGCCGTTTTACCGCTGTCGTCTTTAATCGACACGCGAGGGCGAAGCGTCTGGCCGGTATGTTCGATGATAACCTTGCGCGACAAGCCGGTGACTTCATCACTCTCGTCCACTGTCGTCGACAATCGCAATCTTCGTATTGCGATTCATCACGACCCATTCACCATCTTTATTCCGCACTGCAATACCACCATTGTGAATATCGGCGTTCTTTTTGGCATCGAAACTCATGAACTTAATCCGCCCGGCATGTTTCGCCTCAAGCACGGTCTGCTCGACGACCTTACTGGCCGTGCCGCCGATGTGAAAGGTCCGCATCGTCAACTGCGTACCAGGTTCGCCGATTGATTGCGCCGCGATGACACCGACCGGCTCGCCTTTTTCCACCAGACGCCCTCGCGCCAGATCTCGACCGTAACAGGCACGACAGACACCACGAGGAGATTGACAGGTCAGCACGGACCGAATCTTCACACGGTCAACTCCCGCCTCAACAATCAACTTCGTTAACTCTTCAATAATTTCTTCGTTCCAAGACACAATAATTTCCCCGGTGACGGGGTCACGAATATCCTCTGCCGCCAAACGACCGAGAACGCGCTCCTCCAACGGCTGGATAATTTCACCACCTTCGACCAACGGACTGACGGTAATGCCGTCTCGCGTACCACAATCAATCTCATTAATAATGACGTCTTGAGCTATATCGACCAATCTCCGCGTGAGATACCCTGAATTGGCAGTCTTCAACGCCGTATCGGCAAGCCCCTTACGAGCACCGTGGGTGGAGATGAAGTACTGCAACACCGTCAACCCTTCACGGAAGTTAGCGGTGATCGGCGTTTCAATGATCTCACCGGATGGCTTGGCCATCAATCCGCGCATACCACCCAACTGCCGAATCTGTTGCGAACTACCACGGGCACCGGAATCCGCCATCATGAAGATCGGGTTGAACGATTCGGCTTTGGCCGGATCACCGCCGGCGCCGAGTTCCTTCATCATCTCGTTGGCAACCTGCTCAGTGACGTGGGCCCAAATGTCGATCACCTTGTTGTACCGAATGAGTTTCGTCATCTCTTTTTTGGTCATGAGCTTGTTCGCATTGGCGAACGGTAAACCTTGCGGAAGGATTTCTGACAGCAAGACACGGCCAACAGTCGTCTGCACCAGCGAACCCTCAAGACGCACTTTAATCCGCGCATGCTCTTCCATTTCTCTCGCATCAAAGGCAATCCGAACTTCTTCAGGGGACCCAAACACCTTGCCCTCGCCCTTTGCGCCCAACCGCTCCTTCGTCAACCAATAGCAGCCCAACACCATATCCTGCGACGGCACCGCAATCGGCTTACCATTGGCCGGAGAAAGAATGTTGTTGATGGACATCATGAGGACCCGTGCTTCAACCTGCGCTTCGACGGATAGCGGGACGTGCACCGCCATCTGATCTCCATCGAAGTCCGCATTGAACGCGGCGCAGACGAGCGGATGTAATCGGATCGCCTTACCCTCAACTAACACAGGATCGAAGGCCTGAATGCCCAACCGATGGAGCGTCGGGGCTCGATTCAGCAGTACAGGGTGCTCGCGAATCACTTCATCTAATACATCCCAAACCTCTGGCCGTTCTTTTTCGACCAGCCGTTTAGCGCTCTTAATAGTGGTGGCCGCCCCTCTGGCTTCTAATTTGTGAAAGATGAACGGCTTGAATAATTCCAGTGCCATTTTCTTTGGCAACCCGCACTGATGGAGGCGCAATTCTGGACCGACGACGATCACGGTACGGCCAGAATAATCGACACGCTTCCCGAGTAGATTCTGCCGGAACCGTCCCTGCTTTCCCTTCAGCATGTCGCTTAACGATTTCAGCGGACGCTTGTTCGGACCACGAATCGCGCGCCCTCGGCGACCATTATCGAAGAGCGCATCCACAGCTTCCTGCAGCATCCGCATCTCGTTCCTGATGATGACGCCTGGCGCCTTTAACTCCATCAATCGTTTCAACCGATTATTTCGATTGATCACACGACGGTAGAGGTCGTTCAGATCGGATGTGGCAAATCGGCCTCCATCAAGGGGAACCAGCGGACGCAACTCCGGCGGCAGGACCGGAATGACATCCATGATCATCCATTCCGGCTTATTCCCAGACTTACGAAACGCCTCCAGCACCTTTAAGCGCTTGGCATACTTCTTCTTCATGGCTGCCGATGTCGACGCTTTTGCCTTCACCTGCAATTCATCCCACAGCGCATTAATATCGATCTTCCTCAATAAGTCACGGATGGCCTCTGCACCGATTCCAACCTTAAACCCGCTCGACCCGAACTCAGACACAAGAGTACGCAGCTTATCCTCCGGTACCAGCTCCTTTTCCCCTAAATCGGTTGAGCCTGGATCCACACACACATAACTCTCAAAATAGAGAATTTTCTCGAGCTGCTTGAGGCTCATATCAAGCAGGGTTCCAATCCGACTCGGGACGCCCTTCAGAAACCAAATATGGGCCACAGGGGCAGCCAGTTCAATATGGCCCATCCGTTCACGTCGAACCTTCGATTGAATCACCTCGACGCCGCATTTGTCGCACACGATCCCGCGGTGCTTCATGCGTTTGTATTTCCCGCAATTGCATTCCCAATCCTTGGTAGGACCAAAGATCTTGGCACAAAACAACCCGTCTTTTTCCGGCTTGAATGACCGATAGTTGATCGTTTCCGGTTTCTTGACTTCACCATACGACCAAGATCGGATTTTCTCGGGCGATGCGATGCGAATTCGCATCGCATCAAACGACACCGAATCCCGTTGCTTTTCAAACAGTGTATATACGCCTTCCAAGGTAGTGACCTCCTCTGATACCGGTCTTCAGCCGGCACACAAGCGGTTAGTCTTGCGTCTTAACCAGCTCAATATCGAGTCCCAAGCTCTGCAGTTCCTTCACCAACACATTGAACGACTCAGGCAACCCGGGCTCGAGGAACGGTTCACCTTTGACAATCGCTTCATACATGCGAGACCGACCCGGCACATCGTCTGACTTGACCGTCAGGAATTCCTGAAGCGTCGATGCCGCCCCATAGGCCTGTAGCGCCCAGACTTCCATTTCGCCCAGCCGCTGGCCCCCAAATTGAGCCTTGCCGCCCAGAGGCTGCTGGGTCACGAGAGAATAGGGGCCGATCGAACGTGCGTGAATCTTGTCGTCCACCAGATGGTGGAGCTTCAGCACGTACATATAGCCGATCGTGACCGGACTGCTGAATGGCTCGCCCGTCTTGCCATCGATGAGTTTCGACTGGCCGCTCACTGGCAGTTTGGCTTTTTTCAGCAGGTCCTTAATTTCCTTCTCGGACGCGCCATCGAAGACCGGACTGGCCACCTGGATACCCAAGGCCTTAGCCGCCCAGCCAAGGTGAGTCTCGAGAATTTGCCCGACGTTCATACGCGACGGCACCCCCAGCGGATTCAATACGATTTCCACCGGAGTCCCATCCGGAAGATAGGGCATATCTTCTTCGGGTAGCACCCGCGATACGACACCCTTATTGCCGTGTCGACCGGCCATTTTGTCTCCGACCTGAATCTTGCGCTTCATTGCGACATAGACCTTAACAAGCTTGATGACCCCAGGAGGCAGCTCATCACCTCGCTTTAAGCGCCCCACCTTTTCATCGTACAGCGTCTGGAGGATTTCAATCTGCTCTTTCGCGCGTCGCTCGACATCTTCCAGCTCTTTTTGCTCATTAGGGTCACTCAGGAGGATGTGACGCACCGTGTCGTCCGGCAATCGCTTAAGAATCTCCGCCGTCATCTTACCCTTCTTCTTCAAGATGACGTCGCCACTCTCAGGGTCCATCAGATCACGTCCAACGACCTTCCCCAGCAAGAGCTTGCGAATCTTTTTCGTTTTTTCCTCATCAATGATCCGTAGCTCTTCATGGTGATCACGCTGCAACTTCATCTGATCGTCAGTCTCGATGCTCTTTGAACGCTCGTCTTTGTCGAGTCCTTTGCGAGAAAAAATCTTGACATCGACTACGATACCTTCCACTCCAGGAGGCACGGTCAACGAGGTATCCTTCACATCGCCGGCCTTCTCACCGAAGATCGCACGGAGCAGTTTTTCCTCCGGGGTCAGCTGGGTTTCCCCTTTAGGCGTCACCTTTCCGACCAAAATATCGCCAGGCTTTACTTCGGCACCGATCCGGATAATCCCGCTCTCATCCAAATTTCTGAGCGCCTCTTCTCCGACATTGGGAATATCTCGCGTGACATCTTCCTTCCCCAGCTTGGTATCCCGAGCTTCCACCTCGAACTCTTCGATATGGATCGACGTGAAGGCGTCTTCGCGGACCAGCTTCTCACTGAGCAATATGGCGTCCTCGAAGTTGTACCCACCCCAGGGCATGAACGCCACCAGGACATTCTTGCCCAGCGCGAGCTCGCCATGATCAATTGCTGGTCCATCTCCAAGCACCTGCCCCTTCTTAACCGGCTGGCCAATCCGAACCACTGGCGTCTGAGTAATACAGGTGTTTTGGTTCGATCGCTGAAACTTGATCAAGTCATAGACGTCCAGCCCGGAATCCTTCCCCTTCTTCCCGTCCTTCGAATCGGCCCGCACTACGATGCGGGTAGCATCGACGCTCTCCACAACCCCGGCCCGACGAGCCTGAATCACATACCCAGAATCTCGCGCGACCACCGCTTCCATCCCGGTCCCCACCAGAGGAGCCTCCGATGTGACCAACGGAACCGCCTGGCGCTGCATATTGGAACCCATCAGTGCGCGATTGGCGTCGTCATGCTCCAAGAACGGCACGAGCGCGGTCGCCACGCTCACCACTTGCTTTGGCGACACGTCCATGTACTCAATCTTATCCGGGGAGGCCAGAACAAAGTCTCCCCCGTGACGACACGAGACGGTTTCTGATACCAGCCTGGAAGCTCCATCCAATTTCGAGTTGGCTTGGGCGATGATGTATTTATCGCCCTCGATCGCCGAGAGGAACTCAATCTCATCAGTTACACGTCCCTTGACGACCTTCCGATATGGCGCCTCAATGAATCCGAACTGGTTG
Organism: Nitrospirota bacterium; assembly: GCA_016222925.1. Taxonomy (GTDB): domain Bacteria; phylum Nitrospirota; class Nitrospiria; order Nitrospirales; family Nitrospiraceae; genus Nitrospira_D. Next base: position 9,325 of record JACRQB010000039.1, read on the forward strand.
ATCCGCGCATAAGTGGCCAGCGATGTAATCAGACCGATATTAGGACCTTCCGGTGTCTCAATCGGGCAAATGCGACTGTAGTGAGACGGATGCACGTCTCGAACTTCGAACCCAGCCCGCTCCCTCGTGAGTCCTCCTGGACCAAGAGCGGACAGACGCCGTTTATGTGTGATTTCAGCCAGGGGGTTCGTCTGATCCATAAATTGAGACAGCTGGCTGCTGCTGAAAAACTCCTTGACGGCCGCGACAACCGGCTTAGCATTGATCAAGTCGTGCGGCAGCACCGTTTCCATATCGAGAAGATTCATGCGCTCTTTGATGCTCCGCTCCATCCGCACCAAGCCCAGTCGGAATTGATTTTCCAAGAGTTCACCGACGGATCGTACCCGGCGATTCCCCAAGTGATCAATATCGTCGATTTCCCCTTTGCCGATCTTCAGATTGACGATATAGCGGATGACTTCCACGATGTCTTGTGCGGTCAAGGTACGCTGCTCGAGCGGTAAGTCTAAACCGAGTTTCTTATTGAGCTTGAGCCGACCGACCGGAGACAAATCATAGCGCTTGGAATTCAGAAATAGATTGTCGAATAAGGCTCTGGCTGTATCCACCGACGGTGTCTCACCGGGACGGAGGCGACGGTATATTTCGACCATCGCTTCTTCTTTTGACCCGATCTTCTCCATCGCCAAGGTATCAAGAATGACCGGCGTAGCAGTGGCCATATCCAGATAAATGACCTTGAATTCCTCAACATCGCTTTCAGTGATCTGCTCCACGATCTCGGCAGTCAATCGCTGATTTTTCTCCGCCAATACGTTCTTCTTCGAATCGACCAATTCCGTAAGGGTGGCACGCCCCACCAACTCCGCCGGTAACAAGGGAATCTCCTTCACTCCAGAAGCCTTCAGCTTGGCAATCATCCCCTTCGTCAGCCTGGCCCCCTCTCGCACCAAGAGTTCTTTACCACTCTTATCTGTCACTTCAGCGGAACAGCGCAGTCCATGGTGGATTTCTGGATCCAGCTTGCGGAACATCTTCCCCTGGGACACGCGAATTTCTTCAACAGGGTAGTACATCTTCAACAAGTCGTCGCTCGAAAAACCGAAGGCCTTCAACAGAATAGTAGTCGGCATTTTCCGACGACGATCGATTCGCACATAAAGAATATCCCTGGCATCGAACTCGAAATCGAGCCATGAGCCCCGATACGGAATAATGCGGGCCGAATACAACACCTTGCCGCTCGCATGGGTCCGGCCCTTATCATGCGTAAACGACGCACCCGGCGACCGGTGCAGCTGACTGACGACGACGCGCTCGGTCCCGTTGACGATAAATGTCCCGCGCTCGGTCATGAGCGGCAATTCCCCGACATAGACTTCTTGCTCGCGTACATCGAGCACTTTCTTGCGCGGACCCTTATCTTCCTTGTCCAACACCACCAGACGGACACGCAGCTTCAACGGAACCGCGAAGGTCATACCCTGCTCAAGACATTCTCGCTCGTCGTACTTTGGCGTCCCTAAGGTGTAACTCGAAAATTCGAGCACGGCCGTGTTGTTATAATCTGGAATCGGAAACACGCTGGCCAACGCCGCCTGCAATCCATGATCCTTCCGGCGCTCCGATTCGACCTCAAACTGCAAAAACTCTTCGTAGGAGCGCTTCTGGATTTCGATCAGATCCGGAATATCGATATTGGTTCGAATGCGAGAAAAATCTTTCCGCTCGACGAACTCCTGCAGAGTCGTTTCGGACATGCCTACTCCTCCACGCTGGTTGGCGGCGAACAGCAGTCACCACTGACGACAGATTCCCGTAACATCGAGAGACCTCCGCCTTCGGCGAATACCAGAACAGCCGCAACTATGACGAACTCGCTTCCTTACTTAACTTCGACCTTTGCACCGCTTTCTTCGAGCTTCTTCTTCATCGTGTCGGCTTCTTCCTTAGCCACCCCAGTCTTGACTGGCTTCGGTGCGCCCTCCACAAGATCCTTGGCTTCCTTCAAACCGAGACTCGTCAACTCGCGAACCACCTTGATGATTTGGATCTTCTTGTCTGCCGGTACCGACGCGAGAATGACGTCGAATGCCGTCTGCTCTTCAGCAGGAGCCGACGCCCCGCCACCCGCAGCCGGCGCCGCCGCCATGGCAACCGGAGCCGCCGCTGTCACACCAAACCTCGTCTCTAACCCTTTCACTAATTCGGCCAGGTCGAGCACGCTCATTCCTTCGATTGCCTTAATCAATTCCTCTTGTGATAACTTTCCCTCTGTAGCTGGCATGTCCCCTTCTCCTTTCCGTTTATCCTGAATGGCTGCAATGACTCGTACAAACTTTGACAAGACTGCACTCAACGTATAGACGACTCCACGAATCGGCCCCTGCATGGCCGACAGCAACATCGCAATCAGCACTTCCTTCTTCGGCAGCTTCGCAACGGCTGCCAGCTCAGCCGGCTGAAGAATCTTGCCTTCCAGCACCCCGGCCGTGATGCGAATCTTCTGGTCGCGCTTTTCAGCACCGATGAAGTCCTTCAACACCTTGGTCGGCAACACCGGATCGTCGTACCCGATGACGACTCCGGTCGGTCCCTTGAGATGAACCTTGAGTCCGGCCAAGACCGTCCCTTCAGCGGCGCGCGCCGCGAGCGTATTCTTCACGATTCGATATTCTGCCTTTGCCCCGCGGAGCTGTTTGCGCAACTCGGTGACCTCGTTGACCGGAAGCCCGACGCATTCCGTCAGGATAGCCAGCCGGGCGCGACCGAATTTTTCGGTCAACTCCGCCACTGCCGTAACCTTCTCTTCCTTCTTCATCACTCCCTCTCTGGTCGCTATTCGTTATCCGCTCAATGTCATCCGTCCAGCGAATCGCGAGGAACGATTCACGTTGAACGCGTGTCTCAACTCCACTGTTTGGCCAGCGCAACGGTATCCAATATCACACCAGGCCCCATCGTGCTCGCAATCGTCGCGCTCTTGAGATAACGCCCCTTGCATGAGGCAGGCTTTGCTTTGATGACGGATTCGATGATGGCCGAGGCATTGTCGTACAGCTTCGCAGGATCGAAGGACACTTTTCCGACCGGCACATGCACGATACCGGCCTTCTCAACCTTGAACTCTACACGCCCTTTTCGAATATCAGCGACTGCTTTCCCAACTTCGAAGGTCACGGTGCCGGTCTTAGGGTTCGGCATCAACCCGCGAGGTCCGAGCACTTTACCGAGTTTGCCGACCGAGGCCATAAGATCCGGCGTGGAAATCGCGCAATCGAACTCCATCCACCCACCCTTGATTTTCTCCATCAAGTCGTCAGCCCCAACATAGTCAGCCCCGGCCTGTCTCGCCTCCTGCTCCTTTTCACCCTTGGCAAATACCAAGACGCGAACCTTTTTCCCCGTACCGTGAGGAAGCGACGCCGTCCCTCGAACCAGCTGATCCGAGCGCTTCGGATCGATTCCCAGCCTCAGCGCAAGATCAACCGATTCGTCAAACTTCGCATAAGCCGATCGTTTCACGGCTTCAACGGCCTCGCGCAACCCATAGACACGCGGCTCAAGATTTTTGATCGCCGCATTCATTTTCTTTCCCATGACCAGACGCTCCTTCGATCTTGGCATTAGCCTTGAATAACGACACCCATACTACGGGCAGTACCTTCGATGATTTTCGTCGCCCCTTCCACATCAGCCGCGTTCAGATCGGCCATCTTCTTCCGAGCAATTTCGTCCAACTGCTGCCTGGTGATTTTCCCCACCTTATCCTTCTGCGGCACACCAGACCCCTTGATGATCCCGGCGGCCTTCTTGAGGAGATCCGACGCCGGGGGAGTCTTCATGATAAAGCTGAAGGTGCGGTCCTTGTAGACCGTAATGATGACAGGGATAATACTATCCCCGTCCTTCTGGGTCTTGGCATTGAACTGCTTACAAAACTCCATAATGTTGACCCCATGTTGTCCCAACGAGGGACCGACAGGAGGAGCCGGATTGGCCTTGCCAGCCGGAATTTGCAACTTGATCTGTGCCGAAACTTCCTTCGCCATGTCGCTCTCTTTCTCCTTCGCGATCGACACTCAACCTTCAGCCCTCACACGACTGAAGACCGATGTCGACCGATCGGCTTAAATCCGTTCAACCTGCAAAAAGCCCAATTCCACAGGGGTCGACCGACCAAAAATACTCACCATCACCTTCACCCGACTATGATCCTGATCGACCTCCTCAACCACCCCATTAAACCCAAGGAAAGGCCCATCAATAATGCGAACGTTATCGCTCTTAATGAACTTGACCTGCTCCCGAGGCTCGGCTTGCCCTGCATCGACCTGCTTGAGCAAGGACTCCACCTCATCACTGGTCAGAGGTGTCGGCACCGCGCCGCCCCCGACGAATCCAGTCACTTTTGGCGTCTCCTTGATCATCTGTACGGTGTCATCCCCCAATGGAGACTCCAACTCTACAAGGACGTAGCCCGGATAGAACTTTCGTCGAGAGGTCCGTCGCTTCCCGTCCTTAATTTCAATGACATCCTCTGTCGGAACGAGCACCTGCCCGAGCTTTTCAACAAGCCCCATTTGATTTGCACGCTCCATGAGGCTGGTCTTCACTCGCCCCTCAAAACCCGCGTACGTATGAATGACGTACCAGTTCTTTGTCATGCACCACCCTCATGTCTTCGATGAATTACCGCCGACTTCCCCAATTCCTCTACTCCCAGATTTAGATGAATTTCCCAACCAACCATGAAAGGAATGAGTCAATGACGGACAAGTACAGAGACATTAGAATACAGAACACGATCACCACCGTCGTTGATCCGATGGTTTCCGCGCGACTCGGAAAGGAAACTTTTTTCAGCTCTGCCCGCACGTCCGTCACGAACAGCCGAATCGTCTCTGTCATACGCTTAAACATCTTTGACTCCGTTACCTAATCACGTCAATCCGAATAACCGCCTTACACCCATCATCGCCCCGCATCACGCCCAACCCGCCAGCTCCGATTGCAAGGCCAATTGACACTGCAATCCACTCCTAACTATTACCCGCAAAAAACTTATCAGGGCCTACCCCACACCGAGCTCAATTCCGACAGCCCTCCTGATCGCGCACACAAGACTTGGCAGGGGCACTAGGATTTGAACCTAGACTCTCGGTTTTGGAGACCGATGTGCTGCCATTGACACTATGCCCCTACTCGAACGTAAGGTGTGAGGCATCAGCCAATCGGTGAGGCTCTCCACCCCGAACGATTCATCCCTCTCGCCTCGGCCTATTTCACCTCTTTATGAGGCACGTGCTTGCG
>JACRQB010000040.1 GCA_016222925.1 Nitrospirota bacterium
GCTCCCTACCTCATCAAGTGGTCCTCGGACTCTGTTCTCAGGGCCATCCGGACTAGATACACTCGAACAGATTGAGGTTCTTGGCACTGATCAACCTACTTGACAGTCGATTTGGTCGGGAATAATTTATCCCCATAAAAATCCCAAAGGGCCATGGGGACAAATTATTGGCTGACATCACACCTCGTGTCGATGTCATGCGTATCAGCGTTATCCGGGGAGAAAGGATGTCTTCTGGCCTCATTTTTGGGGGAGGTGTGCTGTGAAATACCACTTTGTAGCGTGACGGGTCCGGACAAAAGGAGTAACCATGGATAGTACCTTTTTAATGTTTGCAGTTGTAATGCTCGTGATCTTCATCGGCGGCATCATCATCTACAAAAAGAGCGTATAACCAGCGCTCTTCTCCGTCTCGTCATTTTGAGAAGGGGCTCAGTGCCGAAGTCCCGTAAGTTGGACGGTTGTTATTCGTGCCGAGCTCAAGAATATAGGTCCGTCTTTTTCAGGCCTTATGCTTCTACTCTCTGCAATTTTCTTCCTGTTTCTGAACGCTCACCAAACTCAGACAGTATAACCTTGGGCCTTTGTTCAGGGATGGATGAAGAGGCATCAAACCAAATCACGGGTACGAGCAATAGATGATAGGAAGATGTCAGCTATTCTCGGATGGTCTTAGCTCGTTTTTGAAGATAGGCATTACGGACTGCGGCATAGAGATCAAGGGTTGATTCTTCAACCCCCTGGAACTTTTCTAAATTCAACGAACGATCGTTCACGATTTCCGTCCCACGTGCCGTCAGGAGAATCAGCGAACTCGTGGTCCTATTTGCATGGGGAACGACAGAAGGAATGGCATCAATCTCAATGATTGGGAACATCAACCAATACACAGGATTGAGGGCGATGTCTCCGACGTACCCGACCAGGTCTCGTGCGGTATATGGTCCCAGAAGCGGCACCATGATATAGGGACCAGGTTTGACTCCGTAAAACCCGAGTGTCTGCCCGGTATCTTCTTCCGGTGTGGTCAGGTGGAAGTGTTGGGCCACATCGAAAAACCCACCCACCCCAGCCGTCGTATTGATCAGGAAGCGCCCGGCTTCTATCCCCGCACCCTTGAATTTCCCTTGAAACAGGTTGTTCATGAAGCGTGGCGTGACGCGGATGTTGTAGAAGAAATTGCTGATGCCCACCTGGACGATGTTTGGGGCGATGAAGTTATAGCCCTTGGCCAGAGGCTTTAACACCCAACGATCAGCCTGACGGTTGAATTCAAATACCTTAGTATTAAGCGGCTCCCACGGATCGTACTCGTCGCCCGCCTCATCGCCTGGTTTGGAAAACGGATCGAGTGGTTCTTCAGAAGACGCGTCGTAGGCTGGTGTAGCTGACGGAGTGGTCTTGGGATCGGCATCAGCTACGAGAACTGGCCGAGCGCTTTGCTCGCTGGTGTGGGCGAGTGAGCTTGTCGAGCCCTTTTGAGTCACACAACCTGAGAGCACGATCAATAAGACGGCAAGAACGAGTCCATATTCACGTTGCCTGAAGCAGACCGGCTTACCCCCAGCTATTGTCCTCATTCTTAAGATAACCTCTTGAGATTAATGAAACGAGCATTGAGCCCAAAGTGCCGCACTCTACCAAAAAAGTTGAGTCACCCGCCAATCAAATATTTCGGAATTGTTCTTGTGGACCAAGACCTTAGTCTACGATCGCCGAGCACTCGTAGTCGTGGCATCAACGTTGCCTTACCTCCACTCATCTATAGGCCAACACAGCCAGACGGGACTGTATCCACTGTGCTTCAGTATTCTGCTGAGGGTGTTTTCGATGGGCAGCTTGCGCCATGCGGGAGGCTGGTGACGTCAGGCTTCGAATAAGGAGGATGCCGATGAAAGCCGTCGTAGGAGTAGATGGATCGAAGTATTCAGAATGGGTGTTGGGTTGGCTGGGTGAGATGCCGTTTCGGGTGGCACCGCGAGTCACGGCGATTCATGCGATGGACCTTCAATCCGTGCGACCGTCGTTCATCGTCCAACCAACCGTCAGCGGGTATGAACCGGACGAAGGGGAGGCCATTCATCTCTTAGAGTCTCGAGCCAAGCAGGTAGAAGCAGAGACAAAGCGGCGTTTAGCGAAGCTTGGGCTCAAGGGCTCGGTGCGCGTCGTGCAGGACAAGATTGCGCAAGCCCTCATCGAGCAGGCGGGCCATAAGGGATTGATCGTGGTCGGGAGCCGAGGGTTAGATGCCATCGATCGTTTGGTTCTGGGGAGCGTCTCAACAACAGTCACGCTCCATGCGTTCTGTCCGGTTTTGATTGTGAAAGAGCCTCCCCAAACCCTTCGGCGGATGCTCGTCGCGACAGACGGCTCTCCGTCATCCAAGAAAGCGCTCCAGTTCATGACCAAACAGTTCACGGCCAAGCCTGATGCCAAGCCGCTCGTGATTCTGCTGGTCCATGTTATGCCGTTTCTGCGCTACACGATGGTGAAGGAGGCGGGGGAGCAATTGCTCGCGCAGGAGGCTGCCAAGCTTGAGAAGGCCGGGTATCGCGTCAGACAGTTTCCGTGCGTGGGGCCGGCCGCTGAGGAGATCCTGAAAGTGGTCAATCGCGAACAGCCGGATCTGATCGTTACAGGGGCCAAAGGGCGAAGTGCAGTGACGCGCTTTCTCCAAGGCAGCGTCTCAATGAAGCTCGCCCAACAGAGCGCCTGTTCCGTTCTCGTCGTCAGATAAGTCGCGAACCCATCACCCTACCGCACGCACAGAAACAGAACCATCGCTCGCCTCTGAGAGAGGCAAGCGATGGTATGAATCGGAAGGGGCTCGACGAAACGAAAGGGTCCTTGCCCTGAGAAATGTCTTTCTCCTCCAGACCGGATCACCTACCGCGCAAGAGTACCTCTCGGAACGATGAGGCCTTCGCCCAGGACGAATCCCAATTCTGAGCCGGCGAACTACGCACCTTTCTTGTACACCACAAGACCCCCAATGAGGAGTGCAGCCATCACACCCACAAACATCCACAACATATCCATAACTGTTCCTTTCAGTTAAGAAGACTATAAACCCTTGCATTTGTAATGGAGCAAATCTTGTGCTTGCTTTGATCAAAGACGGCGGTCACTAAACTCCTGAAAAGGAGGTGTTTGCAACATCCTGTATGCCACACGTATTCAGCGAGCTGGGGAGAATGACCTCAAGGCTGTCTAGTCAACTGGACAGATAGAGGAGGTGGAACAATCGAGTGCTGGCCCTGCCTTGGCTGAAGGGGCTAAAAAGAGATCAGATGGTCACGTCCATGGGACGCCGATAAGTCTTGGTCGGGGCCAATCGGGACAATACGGGTCGGGTTGATGTCATCGTGCGTGACGTAGTAGTGGCGCTTGATGTGGTCGACATTCACGGTCTCGGCAATGCCGTCGGTTTGGTAGAGATCTTTCAGATACCCGAACAGGTTTGGGTAGTCGGCAATTCGTCGGAGATTGCATTTGAAATGGCCGTGGTACACGGTGTCGAACCGGACCAATGTGACAAAAAGCCGCCAGTCGGTTTCCACGAACTCCGATCCGAATAAGTACCGGTGAGTTGCCAGGCGCGCATCGAGTTGATCCAGCGCGGTAAATAATCGCCGCGCCGCTCGTTCATAGACCTGTTGGGATGTGGCGAACCCTGCGCGATAGACCCCATCGTTCACATTCTCGTAGATGAACGTGTTGAGCTCATCGATCTCTTGCCGCAGGCCATCCGGGTACAAATCAATCGGGCTTTCGGTGAATCGATTGAACTCACCGTTGAAGATTCTCATCAGATCGTCATCGGAGTTGGTGACGATACGTTTGGTGACGGAGTCCCACAGCACGGGCACTGTAATACGTCCGATATAGTTCGAATCCGTGGCTTTATAGGCTTCTCGAAGAAACTGGAATCCATTGATGGGGTCGGGGGAATGTCCTGCGCCTTCGCGAAACGCCCATCCTCGCTCGTCACGAATGGGATCCACGACGGTCATACCGATTACAGCCTCAAGCTTCTTGAGCTTACGCACAATGATCGTCCGGTGGGCCCAGGGGCAGGCCCATGACACGTAGAGATGGTATCGTCCGGCCGCGGCGGGATAGCCCGAACTACCGTCGGCGGTCACCCACCTCCGGAACACATCCGGCTGGCGCGTAAACTCACCGGCCGGCGATTGCTCGTCTGGAAATTGGGCTCGA
>JACRQB010000041.1 GCA_016222925.1 Nitrospirota bacterium
CATGGTGAGGAGAGCGTTCTCCCCATTCTCACACCTATCGCCTACCCCCTTTACGCCTAACGTCTATTCGCCCGTCCGCTGTCGATACCGCTCTGCCTGTTTTGGATCGACCTTACGCATCCGCTTCATGAGGTTATCCTTCTCAGGCGATCCCGTATCAGGCCGTCGCGGCCCGCCGCCTTCTTCCAGCGGACTCGGCGATTTCGGCATGGGATCAACTGGTCCTTCGCGTCGTTCCGGCATCATACCGTGTGTCATTCCTCACCATCCTTCCTGTGTCGCCATGTTGCCAGCGCATCAGCCGGTGAATGGGCACATTGGAAGACACCCATGCATCGTCGGACTTCCTGCGGATCAAAAAGATCTCCCATGTCCAGACTGTGTGCGCGCAACCTTCCAGCAAACTGAATCCGTTCCCATTGCATCGATTGAATCTGATCAGAAAAGCGCTGTACGCAAAGTCCGCGCAGCCCGCCGCGAGTATCGCTCGGGCCATTCCGAATCGCCTCGTCAATTGTCTCGTCGGTCGTCATCCGCCAAGCTTTCCCCTCGGCTTCCAATCCCAGGTACAGCCCTTGTTCAGGGTTGATATTGTGATACTCCAAGTCCAAGCTGGCCAACCAGGGATCATCCCAGCCGAGCCGCTCTTCTCGTAGAAACGTCTCGAGTAACCACTGTTTCGTCACCCAATCCAGCTTGCCGACCAATTGGAACCGGTCATGGGCCAACAGATGTAACGTCTCACCCCATTCCGTCAACAGCCAATCCGACTCTTCGTCTGATCCAGCCAACTCGCTGCGTGCCGCCTCACAGTAAAGCGCTTGAAGCTCCACAGCAGAAAACCTGCGTCCGTCTTTGAGACGAACCACTGTTTTCAGGTCCGGATCGCGTGACAACTGTTTCACGGCAACCACCGGCTGATCCAGATCAAGATCAGGCGCAGCCCCTCGCTCGATGAGATCGAGCACGAGCCTGGTCGTCCCGACCTTGAGCGCCGTCGCATACTCGCACATGTTGGCGTCGCCGATGATGAGATGGAGCCGCCGATACTTCTCACGATCCGCATGAGGCTCATCTCTGGTGTTGAGAATCGGTCGGTTATGCATCGTATCGACACCCAACTCAGCCTCCATAAAGTCGGCGCGTTGAGAGAGCTGATACGCTCCGGGAACATGCCCGGACTCCTGCGCTTCGGTCCCGACCTTCCCCGCACCGGCAATGACTTGTCGGCTCACCAAGAACGGCATCAAGCCTGTAACGAGAGCCGGGAAGGGAACGGCCCGCGAGACGAGATAGTTGTCGTGACAGCCATATTGGGCCAACAGGTCTCGAAGTGTTCGGCACTCAGGCGTCGAATATTCCGGATGCGTATGGTCGTTGTAGAAGCGCGCGCCGTTCGGCAACACGAGGTCACTCTTCATGTCATGGAACGAAAAGGGACGATGCGCATCGCGTTGTGCAAACTCATCTTCCTCACGATCCTGCTGCAAGCCCGAGACACGAAAGCCGCGAGCATCCTCATGCGGGTCCTCACCGGCATAGTCCCAACGCCGTTCGAAGGAGGCGGCAAGATGTGCCCGCACTAATTCCATCGACTCCACAACCGGATCCATCTCCGGTACATCATCCCTCGTAATCCCGTATTCGGTTTCGATGCCAAAAAGATGCATAGCCATCAACTGACAGGCTCAAATCACCTATATTTTGTCAACTTGTTACCTGTCAGCCTTTCCTCAAATAATCTGATTGACCAGGCGTTCTTCGGTCTGACGCCCCCGCCGGAACGACGAAACCCCAACAACTTGTTCCGGGTGGTGATCCAGCAGCTTCAGCCACTCCTCCGCCGCATCGTGAAGTCTTTGGTCTGCAAGCCAGACGGCTGCCCCGACTGAACCGTACGGTCGATCGCTTTTTCCTTGGCACGCTGAGCGATCGAGGCCAAGATGGCTCCGCTCACCAGATCCCCGCGGTACAGCACCTTGTTCTGCCCGTTCCTGAGCCTGATCGACAGAAGCCGATTATCCTCCGTTCGACGGAAGATGGACTCGATGATGTCTTCCACGAGCAAGGCCACCGCTCGCACGTGCTCACCGCCTCGTTCCTGGACCAATGCGGGATCCAGCGGCAGATCCGCTGTTAAATAGACTCTCATAATCTCAGCTGCGGCATCCCTGTTCGGCCGGCTGACTTTTATTTTCCGATCAATGCGGCCTGGGCGCAGCACCGCCGGATCGATCAAGTCAGGGCGGTTAGAAGCCAGGATGATGACCACGTCGTGCAGCGACTCGATCCCGTCCATTTCGCTGCAGAACATCGGCACGAGCGTGTTCGAGATATTGAAGGAACGCATGGCGCGTCGCGTTCCCAAAATCGACTCCGCTTCGTCGATGAAGATAAACGGCAAGGCGCCATCCCTGCGCCTCGCCCTTGCTTGCTCAAAGAGGTCACGAACCATCCGTTCCGATTCCCCCAGCCACATGTTGAGGATTTCTGGCCCTTTCACATGCAGGAACGCGCCGCCTGTCACCGGTGTACGCTTATCCCCATCAGGCTGGTGCTCTGGCTTGGATTCGCTGACCAGCTTGGCCAAGCTACCGGCGGCCGCTTGCCCGATAAGGGTCTTCCCGCATCCGGGCGGCCCGTAGAGAAGAAAACCCTTGGGTTGCGAAAATTTGAACCGCTCAAAGGTCTCGGCGTGAAGCAGTGGATACTCAATCGCCTTGCGAATGGCAGCGATCGCCTCGTTCTGTCCGCCAATCTGCTCCCAAGTAATTTTCGGGGTTTCGTCAAGGACATGTCGGCTGGCTTTGCGATCGCCCAGTTTTTCAATCGCCACACGGTGGCTAGGATCGATGCGGATCTCATCACCTGCCTTGAGCTCCACGCCGACGAGATCGGTCGACCTCTGTAGAATCAACGATTGCCGGCCCATCTCCTGTTCAAACCGCAATCGTCCGTCAGACATGGCCTCGGCCAGTTTCAAGATAGGCCCATTCTGATCGTACCCGAGCGTCTTGATCACGGCGTAGGCTTCGTTGACCAAAATCTGACTTCCGATCTTCAGATCCGTCTCGGAGACGCGGGGGTCCACGTTGGTTGGCAACGACCTCGCCGACTTTCTTGAATTCCAGTTCGCGTTGCTGATGGGCGGCTTGAGACAGCGTCACCGCATGACGCAGCTTATACAGCAGCTTCTGCCGAGCATCTCCCTCTGGAAATGAGGCCAGACATTGTTCAATCAATTCGAGCGGATCAGTCCCCGTCTTCAACGACGGTTCATCGTTCCGATTGTTGGGTTCATCCTGTTCAGGAGTTCTGCGATCACTCATGGGAGAGCCTCCACAAGACGGCACCGCATGATCCTACCATACGCACACTTTGAATTACCGATTCACTAATTGACAGCCTGAAGAACCACCGAAACTTTTTCACGCCGATTTCCGCGCAGAATCTCCACACTCACCTGGTCACCGATTTTGTGCGCTTCCATCGCATCCATCAGGTCATCAATGGTAGCTACGGTCTTTCCGGCGACCGAGACAATGACGTCGCCGAGTTGGATTTGCCCGATCATGGTTTCACGCGCCCCCTTGAGCCCTGCACGATCTGCGGCACCGCCGCGCGTCACCTTGCCGATGATGATCCCCTTGATCCCCCATCGCTTCGCCATCGCGTCCGGCACGAGCGAGACGCCTAACCCTGGACGGATGAGCTTACCGTGTTTGATGAGCTCCGGAACGATGCGATTCACCGTATCGACGGGAACAGCGAACCCAATCCCGGCGTAGGCCCCGCTCGGACTCACGATTTGCGTATTCACGCCGATCAATCGGCCAGCTCCATCCAGAAGCGGGCCGCCTGAATTGCCGGGATTGATCGCCGCATCAGTCTGGATCACACCTTCAATCGTCCGATTCGACATGGATTTGATGGTCCGTCCCAACGCACTCACGACTCCGGTCGTCAAGGTATGATCGAGCCCGAACGGATTCCCGATGGCCAACACCTTCTGCCCCACCCGCAGATCATGCGAGGAACCAATCGCCAGCGGCTCCACATGACCGTCAGGCACCTGAATTTGCAACACGGCCAGATCGTGATCGGGATCAGCACCGACCAGTCTCGCCTCGTATTCGCTTCGATCGCCCAATGTGACCTTGATTGAGCTGGCCCCATAGATCACATGAAAGTTGGTGACGATATGGCCCTGTTTGCTCCATATAAAACCAGACCCCGACCCCTGCGGAACTTCCATGACATCCAGAGACCAGATATCCTGTTGGATCGCCGTGTTGGCAATGAACACAACGGACTTGGTCGCCCGTTCAAACACCGCGATCGTCGCCCGTTCATCGGCACTCAGCTCCGGTGGAGAGGGCGTCAGCGGGCGTGGTTTCCCTTCAGGGCCGTCATAGACAGCACCCAAGGGCTTGCCCCACTCGGCGGCATAAATCGGTGAGCACAGCGTTGCCGTAACCAGGAGAAGTGTCAGAGATCTGACGAGGCTATTCACCCAGAACCTGCACGACGAGTTCACGCATTCTGGCGCGGGTATCGAAATCCACCAACACGATTTGTTGCCAGGTACCGAGCAGGAGCGCACCGGCCGCAAATGGAATGGTGACGGACGGCCCCTGGAGTTGCCCTCGAAGATGGCTGTGGCCGTTGTCTTCACCAGGATTGACCGTATTGTGCTGCCACCGAGGGTCAGGAGGAACAAGACGATCCCAAAACGTTTTCGTGTCTGCGCGAATCCCCGGTTCGTCCTCAATAATCATGACGGAGGCGGTGGTATGTTTGACGAAGACCGTCACGATTCCGGCCTTGAGGGCAGAACCAGCCAACGCATCGGCAACGGATGTCGTGATGTTGCTGACCTGCGTCCCACCTTCCATGCGGATCGTCAGCGAAACGGTGTGGACAGCCATCATATGCTCCGGCCTGTGAGGCTTCGAAGGTAGCGGCGCTCGCTCCGGGCCAGCGGCTCGCCACGCGCTGCTTCCAAAATCTGGTCGAACGCCCCTTCTGCTGTCAACGCCCTTACGGCGCTCAAGACTTGGCTGCTCAGAATACCTTCTTGCCCAAGCTTGTCGAGATAGGCAAAGGCTTCCGGCAGGCTCTCTTTGTTCCGCGCATAATAATCACGTCCCCGGCGCTGATTGCTGTAGGCTTCAAACTGTTCGCAGGCGACAAGAATCTCCGCCAATTGCCGCACCCATGCTTTCGCCTTAGCCAGCCGTTCCGGGTAATAGTAATACAGCATCACCTGTTGCATCCAAGGTGTCCACTCGACGCCTAGTGCCTTCAACGTCGGCTTCACCACACGCAATCGCCTGGCCAGGCGCCGCGCATAGCCCAACCGCATTTCGATCTGCTCGACAGCCCATGAGTCCAGGGCGTTGCTTGGCCCAAGACCAAATAGTTCCAAAAAGTTGCCGATCGAGGCCGGCGCGGCCCAGGTCATGCAAAAGACAGGCAACGTGATAGAGCCGCACCCGATCGCGTGGATGTCCGAGGCGGTCGGCGACGGTCACACACATCTTCGCCGTTCGTACGGCATGTGGCCGATCGTAGCCGCGAATTGTGCGTCCCGGTCGGTGGGGGTGCGGATAATCATAGAGTGTCATGAGGGCCTTCACGAGAGGACGGGAGACTTCCAGAGGTTTCGGCCGACGAGAGTCAGATAGAGCCATAGTTCACCGTGGAGCTGAACAACCAAGCAGACCGTGGCGAGAATATCGTCGGCCGAAACAGTGTGTCAAGGCGACTCCAAGAGAATCGGCTCGCCCAATCTCACGGACTTTGCTATGCTCGCCTACGACGCATACGTGAGGACATTGCAATGATGAACTGGCTACGACTCTGTTGCCTCGCCATGGTTTCAGTCATCGCGACAGAGCCGCTGTACGGCTTCGCCGGATCACTGGATCAGTTGACCGATCTGACCGGACGCGTACAAGCCATCGTGACCTTGAAAAGTCGTGACAACTTCGCCAGCGAATATCGCTACGACGTGAGTGTCAGAAACCTCTCGCCGGACGCCATCATAGGCGACTCCCTGATCATCGTGCTGGACAAGATCACCAACTTGGCCGGCGAAGACCGAGAGGGGCTGACGGGAGAATCTTTCCTGAAACGATTCGACGTACTGGACCAGTATGGACAAACAGACGATGGGAAACCATACTTCCGCATTCCGGCTGGGACTTCCCCCGACCTCGTCCCGCAAACCGATAGTCTGCCCGCCGTGGTCCGAATTAGAAATCGAGATTACGTGGCGGTCTTCACTCCGTCGTTCAAAGTTCTGGGACAGAAGCGGCCCCCTCCGGAGGCGAAGCGTGCGGAGTCCGCGACACAGTCCGCCTCACCGCAAGCACCAACTCAGGCTGGCCCCAATTCCTTGGATAAGCTCATCCAGCTGTTGATCAAGAAAGGCCTGTTGACGGAAGAGGAATGGCGCAAGGCCAATCGGCCATGACCGATCCGTCATGCAACGCCTGTACTGGCACCTGGCCAAGACAGGACCATTTCATCGCAGACCTCGGATTGTCGAAGGTCTATCTCCACGATGACCAATTCTTCTCCGGCTGGACCGTCGTTGTGTTTCAGCGCCATGCCACTGAGTTGTTCGAGCTGGCCCTCACCGAACGCTTTCAGCTGATCGAAGAGGTGAATCATGCGGCCAAGACTTTAGCCGAAGTGTACCAAGCCAGAAAAATGAACTACGAACTCCTCGGCAACCAACTTCCCCATATCCATTGGCATATCATTCCACGCCTTGTCAGTGATCCTGCCCCTCTTGAACCAGTATGGCGAGTGCCACATAGTCCCCTGCTTCTGACGGGAGCCGCGCTTCATGAAGCCATCACCCGCCTCGCAGGCCCTCTTCGCATAGCTCGGTAAACCCGTTCATCCCATATTCCCCACAGATGGTATAATCGAAGGCTATCATGGCTCTCTGTCGAGGCGTGAAATTTTTCTGATGCGTCCCAGATCCATACTGTTGGTCCTCACTGTCGCCGCGACTGTTTGCTCTTCGTCTCTCGCCCGTTCTCATTCACCGAGTGAACACAGTCCATCCGAAGCGTCTGGGTCAATTCCCGGACTAGGGTTCAACGAGCCAGCCGACGCGATGACAGAGATTGCATCATTGCGTCGAACAATCCGTATCTTACCGAACGACCCAGACTACCGGCTACAACTCGCCGGAGCCCTTCTTCGTGTCGGCGATCTGGATGCCGCCGTTGAAGAGTGTCGGGCGGCTATTACATTGCAACCGGATGATGGAAACGCCCATCTCCAGCTTGGCCTCATGCTCATGGCGAAACAAGAATGGCGGGCCGCCGCTTCCGCTCTGGGAGAAGCCATCCGGCTGGAACCGGACCTATCCCACGCTCACTACAGCCTTGGGAGCGTACAGTACTCACTCGGCAATGTGACTGCCGCAGTTGAGTCCTATCGACGAACGCTCGAGCTGCGGCCTCTTTTCCCTGACGCACACTACCGACTTGCGCTGTTGCTGAGAGTGACGGGACGTACGCGAGAAGCCGCCCAACATCTGGAAACGGCAGCGGCCGGTGGGGTACCCCAGGCCCGATTATTCCTCGGCAATGCCTACCAAACCGGGCAGGGCGTCGAGAAAAACCTAGGTTTGGCGATTTTTTGGTGGATGCAGGCGGCCGACCTCGGCCAGCAAACTGCCGCTAACTCATTGTCCAAGGTGCGGCGCCAGGCGCTGGCCTCTGAATCGACGAAGCAGCGACGCCTGGAATTGCAAAGCGCGTTGCAGATCTACCGCAACACGCTTTGGAACGACTTTCCCGATATCAGTCGCCCGAGTGAACCGCAATCGCTGGGAAAGGTCCTTCGCGAGCAGAACCGAGCAGAAGACGCGATTCAAATACTTTTGAAAGAATGCTTCGCGTTGAGCGAAGAGGCTCAGGCCGAACTCGCCACACTCTACGAAACCGGATGGGAGCAGTATTTGAAACCGTTCGACAAGA
>JACRQB010000042.1 GCA_016222925.1 Nitrospirota bacterium
GGGTGACGAATTGGAAGACTTGGCCGAAGAATTCAACCGCATGAACCAGCAGTTGAAAGCCGCATTCGCCGGATTGACCGACCAGGTCAAGTTGAAAACCCAGGAAGTCCAGGTCCTCCAACAGTCGACGGATCAGATCTTAGATGCCGTTCCTACACCGATTCTGTTAATCGACGCACACGAAACTGTGCGCTACATCAATCAGGCAGCCCGCGAATCCTTCAAGGTCCAGGAATCGATGCCAGGAGCGTCGCTATTCACGATTCTTCCACTCGACCCGCCCGTCCAAAAGAAGCTTCAAGCAGAGTTCCGCACCAACGGGGATACATCTCTTGCCACAGCCGGCATCGAACGCGAGACGGCACCGAGGGATCCACTTGCGCCGAGTGCCGATCTCGAATCAGCTCGCCATCGTTCCGAACTCCACATCGGATCGCGCATCTATCACTATCAATGGTTCCGATTGCCCGCCAGGCCGGGAGAAGAAGACAGTATTGGGCTGGTGCTTCGAGACACCACGGACGAGAGCCGGCTGCAAGACCAGCTCGTCCAGGCGGAGAAGACGGGGAGCCTCGGTGTGCTCACCGCTGGAATCGGCCACGAACTCAACAATCCCTTGTTCGGAATCATCGGGTTGGGGGAAGTCATTCAGGATGAACAGGACTTGGAGCATATCAAGAGCTGCGCCCAGGACATCGTGGCTCATGGCCGCCGCATGGCGACGATCATTCGAGATTTTACCGGCGTGACAAACCGTGAGGCCTTCGACAAGCACGTACCGGTGCCTGTGGAGCAGATATTGGACCAAGTGCTGGCCACGGCGCAGACCACCGTTGAAATGAAAGACATCGTGATCCACAAAACCTATGCGGGCGATACGCCTGTACTGGTCTTTCCGGACCAACTCCGGCAAGCGTTGGTGAACCTCGTGACCAATGCCACCCAAGCCATGAAGGGGACCGGCACGCTCACGTTGACGACCGCCGTATCGGACCACACAGTGACGGCAACGATCGCCGATTCCGGCCCCGGCATCTCCAAACAGCACCTGTCAAAGGTCTTCGATCCGTTTTTCACGACCAAGGGACAGGGGGAAGGTTCTGGCCTCGGGCTCACGGTGGCCAGGCGGATTATCCGAAAGTTCGGGGGCGATCTCCGCATCGAGAGCGTCGAAGGCCAAGGCACCACCTGCGTGGTCACTCTTCCGATCAGTTCTCCACGATCTCCCGAAGGAGGCCCATGGACACCGTCCGCATCACGTTCCGAGCCGCAACCATCACATTCCTTGTAGGGGGACTCTGGGGCGTGGCTTCTCTTCACGCAGCCAAGGAGAACCCGCCCATCGGCAGCATCTCTCCGGAGAGAGTCGCCGATTACGTGCATGCCGTCCTGGAGGCCGACCGGACGATCTACACGACACACATCGTCAACCGTATGCAGGAGAAAGGCATCGTCGCTGCGACCGAACATTGGGAACAGGACAGCACACTCCCGCTGCCGGCCCAGTTTCTTCAACATTCAGGCCGGTTGGTCGCCGAGAGTGGACGAGGCATCCGCTACAGACTGATCGGGTTCTCTCCGATCTATCAACGCAACGCGCCTGCGACCGAGTTTGAACGAAAAGCGCTGGAGGTGCTCAGGCGACAGCCTGACCGACCGATCACCGGAGTGGTGTCAAGCGGCAAGAAGCAGTACTTCCAAGCCATCTATGCAGACCGTGCCGTCTCGTCCGCCTGCATCAGGTGCCACAATAGTCATCCGTTAAGCCCAAAGCAGGACTTCAAGCTCAACGATGTGATGGGTGGGATCGCCATTACGATTCCGCTGGAGTAGGCGGAGGCGTGAATCGTCATGCGCCACGCGACAAAAACGTTATGGGGGTGTGAGCGGGTTCATAGAAACGGCCGGTGGTTTGAGGTAATACTCCTCTCGATAGATCTGCACCGCCGTCATCAGCAGGCTGATAAGGATCGGGCCGACGAACAGTCCAAGCAACCCGTACAGCGCCAACCCTCCCAACACGCTGAGCACAAGGAGCAACACGGGAATCTGTACATCTTGGCCGATCAACCACGGACGTAGGAACTGGTCGACCATCGACACGACGCCGATTCCCCACACCAGCATAATCAGCGCTTTCCCGCTCGCACCCACCCAGAAGAGGTAGAGCGCCACAGGTCCCCACACCAATCCCGTTCCGCCGAAGGGGATCGGCGCCAACACGGTTGTCAGCGCGGTCAGTCCCATCGGAAACGGCACATCGAGCGCCCAATAGGCCATCCCCGCCAACAGCCCTTGAACGATCGCCGTGACGAGCATCCCTTTCACCACTGCCCGAATCGTTTGATCCAACCGAGACAGAATTTTGGACTTGTGCGACTCGTCCATCGGAATCAAATCGTATAACACGGCGAGCCACTGCCGACCGTCTTTGAAGAGAAAAAACAACACCAACAGCATAATGAAGAAATTCGTCACCAGCGTGAAGGTGTTCTTCAGCACCTTCAACCAACCTCCCACCAAAGGAATGCCGACCACCTGATCCGGCAATCGCTGGAGCCCGCCGGCTGAGATCCATGACCGGATCTCTTGCTCCGCCGCCCCGGCTTCCCGTACCAACATCACCCCCATGGCAACCAACGGCACAACGACAATCCCCAGCGCGCCAATGGTCAGCATGGCAGCAGAGAGCGCGTCCTTCCCACCGAACCATTTCGCCAGCCGGACATGCATGGGGAAGGCCCAATGCGCCAACAGCCCGGCCCACAGGGCCGAAAACACAAACGGTTTAAACATCAACCCGATTTGGTAGAGGAGCAAGACCAGGAGGGCAAAGAACACGATGGAAAAGATCTGTTGTCGAGTCATACGAACGTCGCAGTCTCTTGAGGCAGTATCGAGTAAATAACAGATCTGACGGCGTCTGTCACGGGAGGAAAGAATGGGATGGAAGGCGCAAGACCACCAGACGTGAGGACAACACAACGAGCGAGAGGGGAGAGTGCGCTTACAGGTCGACTTCCCGTCCGATCAGGGCAATCGCCTTTCCACGATGCGCATTCATATCGCGAACATTATTCGGCACTCGAGGGGCTTCTTCGGGCCAGCCTGTGACCCCCATATCGCTGACCCCCTGAAATTTGGCTCCTTCTTCCATCACCATCATCGGGCAATGGACTTCGCCGATCAGAATCGCAGTTTTGAGGAGCTGGATTTTCCCGGTTGCCGTAACCGTGGCTTTGATGCGTCCACTGCTGATCAGTGAATCGGCGTGGATGGCTCCCTTCACGACTCCATCTTCCCCGACAATCACTTGCCCCTTCGTATACACATCCCCTTCGAGTCGCCCGTCGATCCGCACGGTACCATCGACCTTGATTTCCCCTTTGAGCTCAACACCTTTTGCCAACAGCGTAATATTGCCATCGTCGACATACCCGGTCTTTTTCATGGAGGGCTCCTCTCAACAGGCCAACCTTCCCCAAGGGTACCCGAGGACCAGGGATACGCCTAACAGTTTGTGGAATCCAGCACCAGGTAGGCGCTCCACCCTATTGCGATAAACCAAACGTCTGCTTCATCCGTTCCCAGAGGCCGCCTCCATGCACTTCGCAATAGACCGTCGGTTCGGTCCCGGTGATGAAGAACTCAACTCGCTTCTCCGGACATTGTGACGTCGCGAGTTGTCCGCTTTTGGGATCAATCTTCCGCTGAACAACCCCAACGGGCGTCTCAAAATCAGGAGAATCACGCGGAATGAGCCGAAGCGCCAACTCGCTCCATATCGGAAGGGCAGCCTGGGCGCCGGTCAACTTCAGGGCGCGTTCATCGTCAAAACCAACCCACACACCGATCGCCATATCCGGGGTATAGCCGATGAACCAGGCGTCTCGATACCCATCGGTTGTCCCAGTTTTGCCTGCCACCGGGCCGTGTACTCCCAACACTCTGGCTTTGGCCCCAGTACCATGGTCCACCACCCCTTTCAACAACGACGTCATGAGAAATGTCCCTTGTGGACTTGCCGCCTGACGCCGATCGAGCGGGGGACTCCAGATGGTCTCACCTCCCTCACGCACCATGTTGGACAGCGCGACCGGATGGATGACCACGCCTCCATTGGCAAGGCCGGCGTAGGCGGATGTGATCTGAAGCAACGAGACTGAAGAACTCCCCAACGCCAGGGACAAATCGTCTGCCGCCGGTGTCGTGACTCCGAACGCGTGCAGCAGACTCGTGAGCGCCGTAATCCCAGTTCGATGTGCCGTCCGAACGGCGGGAACGTTCAAGGACTGCTCAAGTGCCGTTCGGACCGTCACCGGCCCTCGATACTGCCGATCATAATTCTGAGGTGACCAAGACCCTGAGCCGGATTCCAAGGTCACCGGCTCATCCACCAGCAATGTTGCCGGAGTCAGTCCGTCCGTACCGTGGTCACGGGCTGCCTCAAATCCGGCCAGGTACACAAACGGCTTGAAGAGAGACCCCGCTGATCGATGCGCCTGCACCGCACGGTTGAATTGGCTCAGCTGATAGTTACGACCGCCGACCATCGCACGCACGTGACCGGTCTTGACATCCAGGACGATCGCCGCCCCCTGAAGCGGAGGCTCGACTCCAGCCAGGGCCGGATAGCTCCTTTCGAGTTTCGCCAATCCTTCGTGCAACGCCCGTGCGACGATTCGCTGAGCCCTAGGATCAAGGGTTGAGTAAATTCGCGCGCCATCCGGTATGTCCAGTCCTGTCCCCTGCTCAATGTCTCTGAGCAGATGATCGACAAAGTACGGCGCATCGGTGAGGACATCCTGATTCAGCATGACCTTCACCGGCCGGTTCATGGCCTCGGCCACGGCGCCCTCCGTCAAGATCCCCTCTTCCTTCAATCGGCGAAGCACCACATTGCGACGCCTCGTGGCATCCTCCACGTTTTTGACAGGGGAATAGGCATTGGGCCCCTTGATCAATCCGACAATCAGCGCGATTTCATCGATCGACAAGTCGTCAAGATCCTTGCTGAAGTAGCGATGGGCGGCTTCTCCCACACCGTAAATCGAAACCGGTCCGGCTTGACCGAGATAGATCTCGTTGACATAGCTTTCTAGAATCTCCTCTTTCCGATACTTGAACTCGAGCGCCATCGCAGCCATCACTTCCTGGAGTTTCCGCCCAATGGTTCGTTTGGGAGAATAGTAGAGATTCTTGGCCAACTGTTGGGTGAGCGTACTGCCTCCCTGCACAAGGGCGCCGCGAGTCAGGTCGATCCAAAACGCTCGAGCAATCGCGATGGGATCAACCCCGAAATGAGAAAAAAATCGACGATCCTCGACGGTCAGCAGCGTCTTGATCAGAGTGGGAGGGACACGGTCCAGGGGAATCCATTCCCGGACCTGCCTGGAGCCAGAGCGCATCCCACTGATCAACACCGGCTCGAGCGAGACCAAGGAAAGCGGGCGCCCATCGGACACGGACAACACCTCAGTGACGAAACCATCGGCCAATTTCAAGCGGACCGATCGTGCAGGCAGTCGGGCCTCTTCCTGAGCATGAAGAAAGATCTCAATGGAGTCCTTGGTCGCAAAGTACTCACCGGCAACCCGCGGTGCCGCAGTGGCCGGCTTGTACTCCAGCCGTTGCAGATGGTCGAGCAATCCTGAATCGGCAACGTGGAGCCCCGGCGTCAGAAAAAACGGGGCGCCGTAGATCAGCAGCGGCGGATGCTCGTCGCTTTTGGGCAGCGCCAAACTAGTTGAAAGAAAAGCGCCATATCCTGCCACGAGAGCGAACGCCACTCCACAGATAATCAGGAACGGTAGGAGGAGCCGCCTCGCCCACGAGACGGACCGAGCTGACGTTTGAATCGACATAGTCTCCGCATGCCCTGTGCATTCAGACCAGAAACACTGTGCAACAGATTACCAAATTCAGGGAATTTACGTGGAAAAACTTGTGATACGTCGAAAAGTGCACGAATGTCCTGAAGCCCTGTGCAATCTGCGCACATATGGCCGGCGTAAGCGGTACCGTTCCTGTCGGCGTTGCCAGCCTCCAGCGCATTCCTGGCGGAATCAATACAGTTGAACACAATCCGCACCGCCTCATGGTGTTGGGAGTCGCGGCACAGACTGATCACCGGAGGATGAGAGCCGGTCCAGACCGTTTTGGTCGGCTGATTAGGGCTTGCGGTCAGGCGGAAGTCCGAGGTCGAGCAAATGTTTCAGCCCTTTGAATTCCCTGTTTTCCGCTTGCTGATCCTGTTCTGCTTCTTGACGACGGCGTTCCCGCTCGCTGCGGCTGCCCCCTAACACCGGCAGCGGGTCAAAGTGTCGCCAGGCCGGCATGGTCGCCATGAAACTCGCCAGCAGGGTGCCGCTGCGGAGAGCCCACGCGATGAAACCGGCCGACAAGGTGGTCCCCGTCAGAGCGGCGATC
>JACRQB010000043.1 GCA_016222925.1 Nitrospirota bacterium
ATTGGCGATGGTTGGGAGTCCATATTCGCGCGCAATGATGGCTCCGTGAGACAGCGTACCGCCCATTTCCGCGATCAGACCTCCAGCAAGCCCGAAGAGAGGAGCCAAGCCGGGATCGATAACGGAGACCACCAGAATCTCACCCGACCTCACCTTGCCCCAATCCGCCGCTGAACGGATCGTTCGAACTAGACCTGCCACGGTTCCCACGCTAATCGGCATGCCCGACAAGATGCCGTTCTCTTCAGATTTATCAGAGGTCATGGTCTGCTCGCTTGCCGTTTCCCAGTCGCAGACCGTATCAGGAACTTCAAATTTTGCGCTGTGCTCATACTCAGTTCGCCGTGCCCGAATCTCAGCCTTCCAGTCTCGCGTGCTTCCGGCCAACAGGTCGGCTCGATCGCTGATCGTCAAAAAAAAGATATCGTCGCGTTGGTTGAGCTGGCCCCGCTCGGTCAGCAGTTCTCCGAGGCGCAACAAGAGGGTGCGAATCGCGATTGAGTAATACATCAGGTGGTGCCGGTTGGCTTCACGCAGGGCAAAGAACCGGCCCAATCTACGGTAACACCACAAGAAGAGAGCCCATCTGTCCAGACGCCGGTCCAGTGCAGCGGCTCTCGTCTCGTCTTGGCGCGAGCGAATGGTTTCCCGAGAAGGAGCGGTGGAGATGAGTTGGGATCGCAAGATCGCGAGTATCGATTCCGGGTTATCGGCGAGACGCGGGGCCATCACGTCTGATTCGCCAACCGCACGATGGCCATAATCCTCAAGGTATTTATCAAAGGTGCGCAAAAATGTGCTGTCGGCGAGAGCCATCCGATACGTCGATGGGTTCCATGGTTCGGATGTGAGAAATGCGTTCGCCACTGCTTCATCTCTGGCGATGTCCGTAAGCTCAGCGAGCCGGAGAATCTGCTGTGCACTGATCACTGTCCCTTGTCCTTGAAGGGCGGCGTTCAGCAGACCTCTCCAGTCTGGACCAAGCCATTGAGGTAAGTGCTGGCTGAAAATCTGTAGGCATTGCCCGACTCCCCCGGCAATACCGAACGTGACGTCACGGCCCTCCAACCAGGGGCCGAGCTTGTCGAGCTCGGGCACGAGTTCCTCTACTGAGAGGTGCAGAATGTGATCACGAGGATATGTTGCGGCCAGTGCTTTCATTTCCTCGAATACTCGTGGGGCGTGCCGTTGCACCCGCCGCATCTCTGCCCACATCATCCATCCCGCGCGGACAAAGGCCAGCCCACCGAGTGGCTGGACTCGTGGCACGGTTTGCAATGGTTCACCGCCCATCTGCTCGGTATTCATGGAGGGGTCTCCACGAAGTTGAGCAATGAGGATATGGAAAAGCGTGACGTTTAGATAAGGGCGTCCTTTCAGCACACGGACTGACGTGAGCCCGTCGGGGATACGGCATCCAAGTCTTCGATAGTGCGAGAGGATGTAGGCGTCCATGAACCGTTCAAGAAATGAGAGGCTCAGCAGGCTCGGCAGTTCAGGCAGCGTCTCTTTGAAGTTCGTACGCGACCACTCGCAGTCATCATTGGTGAGATCGGAGGAAGGGCGGACGGCGGTAATCGGTCTGGCTTGCACAATCCACAACTGTTGGGTATCAAACGCCCATTCGAGATCCATTGGCTGTCCGAAGGCTCGCTCGATGTGTTTGGCAGTCTCGGCGAGGGAAAAGAGCTGAACATCAGTGAGTGACGATTGGAGTGTGGTCGTTTCGCTGAGCGGATCGGTGTGCAGTCCCGCTTTCGACACTGTCAGGCGTTCAGATTTATGAGCAAGCATGCGTCGACGAACCCGAGCCGGTTGTCCTTCGTCGGTCACTTCTACGATATACTGGTCCGGCTTGACCGTGCCGTCGACCAGTGGAGCTGCGAGTCCAGGTACGGCGTTAATCGTCACCTGATTCGAGCGTCCGGTCACAGGATGTATTGAATAGGCGACTCCAGCCGATTGCGCCTCGACCATCAGTTGGATCACTACAGCCATTCGCGGAGCCGTGTGGTTGCCCTGCCGAGTCTGGTAGCTCACCACTCGTTCTTCCCAGAGCGAGGTCCAGAGGTCTTTGAGCGCGGCCTCAATGTCTGAAAGCGCCACGCCGAGGTGAGTACGATAGAGCCCAGCGAAGCTGATGTGAGCCGCATCCTCATTCGTGGCCGACGACCGGACGGCCCAACGAGTGTTCGGCGGCTGATCAAGAGCCTGGAGCGTAGTCAGACATTGAGCGGCAAGCTGGGAAGTCTCTATCTGTCTGATGCGATCCCGGCAGTCGGTCAGCACCGATGCTCGCTTGTTTCCTGATAATGTGCAGGCCTTCTGCCACTCCTCATGCTCCATAAACCCTGACGCATGCACATACTGTGTATAGGCCTCTGTCGTAACGCAAAATCCTTGAGGAACAGAGAAGTCAGCCGCAATGAGGCGAGCGAGCCCAACGGCCTTGCCTCCCACAAGATCGAGGTCGGTGCACTGAGACAAGGGAAGGAGGATGGGACGGGTCATAACCCGTCATAGTAGCTAGAGCAGGAGAAGAAGGTAAAGGTCGTTGACGTTGGTTCCTGTCGGACCGGTATGGATATGACATCCAAGAGCTTTCAAGGCAGGGTAGGTATTGTGCCGATCTAAGGAAGAGCGGAGATCAATGCCGAGTTTCTTCGCTCGCGCGACGGTGCCTCCAGTGACAATCGCTCCGGCTGCATCGGTGGGGCCGTCGGTTCCATCGGTGCCCAGTGCCGCGACCCATGTGTTGGGGAGACCGGCGATCTCGAATGCCGCGGAAGCGGCAAATTCCTGCGCGCGTCCCCCTATTCCACGGCCCGTGACTGTTACGGTGGTCTCGCCTCCTGCCACCACGCAGCATGGGCGTTTCAAGATACCATGCCCTTCGGTAATCGCTTTGGCGAGGTCCGTCAACTGCTTTGCTGCCACGCGCGCTTCTCCCGTGACGGGAAGGGAGACGAACTTGGTGTGGAGGTCCGTCTGTTGTGCGGCGCGCGCGACGGCGTCCAGCATGATCCGGTTGTTACCGATGATGTGATGCTGCACGCTGCGCAACCGTCGTGACCCAGGTTTCAGAGTTTCTGAGGCATCTCCTTTTCGACCCCGGTCCAAGTAGCGGCGTACGGCCTCGGGCACGGCATACCAGCTTCGATATCGCTGCAACACGCCCACTGCGTCCGCAAATGTTGAGGGGTCTCCTGCTGTCGGCCCCGAGCCGATGGAACCGAGATCATTGCCGATGACGTCCGAGAGCAGGAGGGTCACAATCTTCGCCCGGGTGGACGCGGCCAGCCCACCCCCTTTGATCAATGACAAATGTTTTCTCACGACGTTCATTTCATTGATTGTTGCACCGCTGCGGAGCAGCAGGCGCGTCGTGCGTTGCTTATCGGCCAAGGTCACACCAGCGACTGGGGCCGGGAGTAGGCTCGATGCACCTCCGGACAAGAGCACGATCAGCAGATCGCGAGGCGTCAGACGTTGTGTCAGACGCAGAAGCCGTTGGGTCGCGTGAAGACCTGCACGATCAGGAATAGGATGGCCGGCTTCGAGGACGGTGATCCGTTTAGTCGCGAGTATGTGACCGGTCTTGACGATGACGAGTCCATCTTCCAGCCTTGTCCCCAGCGCAGTCTCTAATGCTTGTGCCATCCTTGCCGAAGCCTTGCCGGCACCGACTACGACAATACGGTCAATGCGTGAAAGGTTGTAGGCGCGACGGCCCACACGCAGGGAGTGGCGAGTAAGCGCGACGTGTTTGAGCAGGGCGTGGTAGGGATCGGCAGTACTCAGTCCTGCGGCGATCAGCTTGTGAAGAAGTGGCCGTGCAGGAGAGGAGGGGAGGCGAAGTCGCATAGCTCTGAGCGTTACGGAGTCTTTTCTTGTTTGAAGCAGCGGCTGGGACAGGTCTGCCGAGGCACGCGAATTTGATAGGTGCCATGAGGGAGCAGATCTTTCTTAAACTCAGGATTCAGCATCTTGAGCTCGAGCAGGTAGGTGCCAAACTCTTCGGCGATCGAGGTCAGCGCGCGCTGGGATTCCTTGACATTCACCGTGATGGTTTCGGTCTCAAGCGGCACATAGAGGTCCTTCTTGGTCAATCCAAGATACTTCTCCGGCTGGGAGTAGATTTCCTTCGCGGCGATGATACGAGGGACATACCGCATCGTCTCGCGTGGGCCATGCATCTTCCAATAGTCGGTAATGTTTTGCTCCTTGAGCAGCTTGCGGATTCGTTCCTCGCCGGCATTGTAGGAGGCCATGGCCATGAACCAATCATTCTCCTGAAAGTCTTTGAGGTACTTCAGGTACTTCACGGCCGCTTCGGTCGACATTTCGAGATTGCGACGTTCATCTCGGACGGCATCGCTCTTCAGCCGGTACCGGCGCCCGGTGGAGGGGATGAACTGCCAGGGACCGGAGGCTTTTGCCTTGGAGTAGGCGGCGGAAATGCATTTACTCTCGACCAGCAACATATACTTCAGATCATCCGGCAAACCGGCGTCAGCCAACTGCTTTTCTGCAGGTGGGAAACACCGTCCGGTACGTTTGGCGAGGATGATGCTTTCACCTTGATCTTCCAAGAATTGATAGAACTCGTACTCGATCCGCTCTCTCACTTGCCAGTTATCCAAGGGCACCGACACGCCCGCAAATGTGATCTTATCGGGCAGCTTGAATGAACTCAGAAAGAAGCGTTCTCCCTCGCGTTTGATCTCCGGCAAAATGACCAGACGGTCTTCTGGGTCAGATTGTGAATCTAGCAGATCCGGCAAGAGCAAATCCTTCTCCACGTCTGATTTGTGGCCACCATGATCCGCTGTTTCCGATGAGGCAAGGGCTGGAGGACACATCGACAGGATTACGAAGCCGATTCCAACTATAGAAAGCAAGGACTGCATACCACGGATGATCATTCTCGTACTCCTCTATTGCATCCAGATACAAGCCGTCACACTAACAGCTCACCCAATCACCAGCAAGCAAAGGGGCCCGTCCGTGTTACACTGCCGCCCATATGCGAGCCCTGGCCGTTCTGAACAAGACTATCACTGATTGCATGGCCTGTCCTCGGTTGGTCATCTATCGGCAGGAAATTGCACGGCACAAACGGAAGCAATATCGTGATTGGTCCTATTGGGGGCGGCCGGTTCCCGGCTTCGGAGATTGTCACGCTCGGCTCTATGTGCTTGGACTGGCTCCTGCGGCACATGGTGGAAATCGGACAGGCCGTGTCTTCACCGGTGATCGGAGTGGGGACTGGCTGTATGATGCCCTGTATCGGTATGGATTCGCCAACCAGGCCTTGTCGACACACCAAGAGGATGGCCTAT
Organism: Nitrospirota bacterium; assembly: GCA_016222925.1. Lineage (GTDB taxonomy): Bacteria > Nitrospirota > Nitrospiria > Nitrospirales > Nitrospiraceae > Nitrospira_D. The sequence continues at coordinate 5,343 of JACRQB010000043.1, forward strand.
CATTGACGGATTGTTACATCGGTGCAACCGTGCGGTGCGCACCGCCGGAGAACAAACCTGCGCCCGATGAGTTTCAACGCTGCAGCCGATTCTTACAGGATGAAGTTCGTCTCCTGAAAAGTCATCGTGTGGTGATTGCGCTAGGAAAGATCGCCTTCGACCATTACCTCAAGACCTGTCGGGCACAAGGGCACGCTATGCCAGCGCCAGTTCCAAAATTCGGCCATGGAGTCGCCTATCGCTTACCGTGGGGCGTGATCCTGCTAGGGTCCTATCACCCTAGCCAACAAAACACCTTTACCGGGAAATTGACCCGTTCGATGTTTCACGCGGTGTTTCGGAGGGC
>JACRQB010000097.1 GCA_016222925.1 Nitrospirota bacterium
CCGAAGCCTTGTCCGCCGTGAGTGAGACCGACGTGGTAATCAGTGTCCCAACTGGAAGCGGCAAAACCTACGTGGCCGTGGAGGCAGCCCGTCGAGCCATGGAAGACAATCGCACCGTTATCTACACATCGCCGCTCAAGGCATTGTCCAACACCAAGTACACTGAGTTTTCGAAGATCTTTGGACCAGACAAAGTGGGCATTCTGACCGGCGATCGTCAGGAAAACGGGCAAGCCCCGTTGCTCATTATGACCACAGAGATTCTCCGAAACCTGCTCTATGATGCCGCCAGCGGGGAAATCGACGTCAGATTGGATACGTTAGGACTGGTGATTTTGGACGAATCGCAATACCTCGCTGACCCCGAGCGAGGGGTGGTGTGGGAAGAAACCATCATCTTTTGTCCCGCACAGGCTCGCCTCCTCTTGCTCTCCGCGTCAATCGGCAATCCACAGGACATTGCCGATTGGCTGACCTCGATCCGATCCACGGTCTGCCGGCTCGTACGTCACAGCAAACGCACCGTGCCTCTCAGAGCCGGGTATCTGCATCCAAACGGCAAATTGACGCCCCTATTTAGAACGGTTGGAATCCCCTACGGACACCCCAACCAACTCCATCCGGAAGCTAAGCGCCTCTTCCTTGAGTATGAAGACGAAACCCTCCCATCCGGACGGCAGAGACGATAAGTTGTTTCTGATCTCAAGCACGCCCGGCTCCACATGACTCGATACCCTCCCACGAGTGCGAGATGACGGGTCAGCATAATTTTTACGGTCGGCTCGACGGTTGCACTGAATCCTACCCCCCACATCATGAAGCTCGGATCCTGTTCTAAATCACTCCGTTGAAAATGGATATCCTCGTTGTAGACGACACTGGCCGGCGAGAAAAGCATCTTCACATTTGCACTCACCCTGCGCACAATTCGATATTCGAGCTGTCCGCCGATCTGGAGCGGCGTAATCCAATGGGTCGTGTTCTTGACTGACGGGAGGGTTGATGGATCGCACGTGAGAACAGACGGATCGCAGACGAAACCCTTAGCCTCGTACGTTGTGCGCCAATATTGGAACCCGGCCAGCACATCCAGATGGCCGCGTTCATTTGGAAGATCGACTGTGCGATACCCCACATTCCCACTGAAATACCAGGTCCCTTTTCCGGTTATATCGCTACTTGTGCGCGAGAACAATTGCTGTCCGACAAAATAATCTTCATCAATCAAATTCCCTCGATCAAAATCAACGGACAGGCCAAATTCTCCCTCCAAGAATACTCGACGATTGAAATGCACTTTCGCGCCGAGCCCAACCAGGTGGGTATCGTTGTCCTTATACTTCAGCTTCGACGTGGGATCGCCCAACGCGGAATCGAGCCCAGAGGCATTATGGCCCCATTGAGTTTCGCCGGCGGTGAACAGCCATGATCGGAAGGACAGTTCCACTCGCGGCCGCATGTCACGGGTAGCATCCTGTCCCCAACTCGAAGCGACTGGAGCCAACAGCAAAAACAGAGTAAGTGCCAAGCACCTCAGAGTTTGTATCAGCCAAACTCCAATCACCGCCGTACCCCTCCTCGCTGAATCACCACCGTATCGAAGCATCGGTCAGCCGTATCGGGCATCGCTCGCCGGCAAGCGGCTCGAACATCGTCTTCTTGAAGGTTTCTCTGAATAAATACCGAGAACCAGACAAGCCAAGTGCCGATGATCCCAAGCAGCACTGCGCTGATGGCGATATATCTCCAAACTCTGCTAGGAGCGGTCGGTGCGCTCGTGACAAGGGTTGATGCTTCTTCTGTCACAAGACGAACAGACGGCATTATTGATCTCCCTCCTTTTTATGTGCTGAAACCAATTATCACCGCAACCATATGAATCTTACGGGAGACGATACCGTAAGGATAGATTTTTTAATCTTTTAAAGCCAAGGTTCGCTGCGGAGACGCACCGAACATTCAGTACCGGTTGTCGCGACACAACCAGGAGTGGCCGTCTTACACTTTAGGAGATAGAAGTCCGATTCCGGACGCAACATCCAACTCAGGCAGCTTGATTCCGTGGAGCGCTACAGGTTGAACGAAAATCACGTACATATTTGATATCTGTGATACCTGCGGGAACAATCGCTGAGGCTTTGATACCAGAAAAGCACTCAAAACCCCTCAGAAATTAACGAATAGCAGATAACTTCCGGCCAGGCATTTATTTTGCCTTTCCGGTTTCAGCCACGTACAGGCAATGAGGACCAAGGCAATAGGACGTCTGGCACGGAGAAAATGCAAACATACTGAACATACTGATGGGGAACTTTTTCATGGAACACACCCACCAAACAACATGGTTTCGTTGCAGGTACGGCCATCCTTCAGCCACTCTTTGCCTCTGGCAGGTCCTTGGAGTCACTGCCGTCATCGGCCTGGGGCTCGTTTCTGAATGCTTCGCGTTCACTGTGAGCCCAACAGCGCTGACGTTTAATGCTGTTCAAGGTGCAACAACCCCACCCAGCCAGACATTATCCGTCTACAGAGACAGTTCCAAGCAGGCTACTTTATCCGACTCAGACAATGCCTCATGGCTGACGGTTTCGCCGACAACAACATCCATGACAAGCACCGCGCAGCTCACGGTAGCCGCCAGCGCAGAGGAACTCGCCGCGGGAACTTACTACAGTACAATCACCATCAAGGTGGGAAAGCGTTCAAGCACGAAGATCCCTGTGACGCTGATCGTATCGCCTCCCCCGCCACCTCCATCGGCCACGACAGCCACCCTCGCGTGGACCCCTGTCACCGACGCAACCATAAGCGGCTATATAGTGCACATAGGGATTGCCTCAGGCCTCTATACAAGAACCATTACTGTCGGCAACCTCACATCCTACACCGTTGATAGCCTGACTACTGGGACAACCTATTACTTCGCCGTCACCGCGGCTAACAGTGCCGGCGAGAGCCCGCCCTCCAACGAGGTGAGTAAGAGCATCTATTGATCCCCAGAGTGACATCCCGAGAGTGGGTACACACTTAATTCATGGTCGAGTGGAATCTTGTGGTCAGTGATTGTAAAGGCAAGCCATTTTCTTGTTTCGTCTTGATCTTTTGAAGGTTGACTCCTTCACACCCTACACCTGTAAGTCTCGACCACCCGATTCTAAACATTTAAAAATCAATCTCTTCGAACACATTTAACTCGGCATTACTCTTGCTCCCCACCTTTCTCCTCCTATGAGGAGAGCACTTCAGGTGATCCTCGTTGCATTGATCACCCTGAGCGCCGACTCAATTTCATAACAGCTCCAGACCATTCATTTATGGAGGAGTGCTTCTATGTTGACGTGTAAGAATTTAACCGGCTTTGTCGATCGGAAATCGAATGTCTCGATGACCTATCTGGCATTTTTCATTCTCTCACTTATTCCACTAGCTGGTTGCACAAACGATGGAGCAGGAGGCCCGACAATTTCTAGCCTTTCTACGCCAACGGACGCTACGGCAGGATTGGCCTCAGATCAAGCCCCCCAATCCGAGGCGACAGACTCCGACGGAGAAGAAGACCCGACAATTACCATGACTCCGACACCCACGGGAGTGACCGCGCATGTAACCTGGGTTCGTCCCCCAGATATGAACGTGGCTGGTTACAACGTTTATTATCGAAAGCAAGCATCAGCAGAACCAAGTTCAGAAGAGTCCAGTTCAGAAGAGCCTGTTTCGGAAGAGTCCGGCTCAGAAGAACCAAGTTCATGTTCTTCCGGGCAAAGCCAAACCGTTGATGGTCCATCCGCAACAATTGTTGGACTCGAACCCAACACCCGATATCTTTTTGCTATCCGTGCGTTCAACGAGAACGAGTCGGAGAGCCTCTGTTCAAATGAAATCCAGGCGGTAACGCCTTCGGATCAATCTTAAAGAGTAAGAGAGGAACTCCTTAGCGCAAGCGCAATACCTCTCACTGAGGAAAGGCCATGACACTGATGCAACACTTCTTAATGATACACACCAACCAAACGGCTCGGTCTCATCGTATGACGTCGTTTACACCCTGGTTCTGGCAAGTTCTTGTGATCACGGCATTCCTCTACCTTGGGCTCGTTTCCGAAGGCTTGGCATCCCACGCTGTTACTCCGACTTCGCTGACATTTTATGCGGTGCAGAGTGCGACAAACCCGCCGAAGAAGACACTCACCTTCACTAAGGTTCCTACTTACAGGGCTACGCTCACGGCCTCAGACAATGCTACTTGGCTGACAGTGTCACCCACCAGCCAATCTGAGACTACACGTGCAACCATCACGGTTGCTGTCAATATCAGCGGGCGCGCAGCCGGGACCTACAGCGCAACCATCACCGTCAAGGAGGGCACCTGGTTCACGAAAACAATCCCTGTGACGTTGATTATCTCGCCTGCGGGTGGCGGAGGAGGTGGGACGACGTCCTCGGCAACCCTCGCGTGGAACGCGGTCACCGGCACCATCAGCGGCTATAAAGTCTACGTCGGGGAGGCTCCCCGCCTCTATTCCAGAACCATTACGGTGGGCACCAGCACATCCACCAGCGTGAACAGTTTGACTGTTGGCAGAACATACTACTTCGCCGTCACGGCATACAACAGTGCTGGTGAAAGCACTCCCTCTAACGAGGTCAGTAAGACAATCCCATAACCCAATGTGGTGCTTCCAAAATTCAAGCTTAAGTGGTGTGACTGCGGGGGAACACTGCACAGAACTCCTAGAATAAAGGGCCACTCCCCTGGGGAGTGGCCCTGCTACTCCGTTCTCTTCGTGAACAAAGAATAGGTTATGCCTATCCTGTGACTCCACCGAACCCAATGGGTAGCCGGCTCAGCGTACGACCGAAATTTCCCAAGACCCTCCTGGAGTATAGCCAGCGCTTCTCTGATGAGGCTGCCTGCAGCGTATGCCTGGCCCGGTGTCAATGGCCGGAGCGCGTATTCCGGCTTTTGTGCCCACTCAACTCAGACATCTTGCCCAGCCTGCTGAACGACTCACCTTCTAGCTTCACTGTTCACAATCAGTGAATTATCAGCATGAGCGACTCCCTCTGTGCCAATATGAGTGGGACATTTTGGCTGTCTTTAATTAGAGTAGCGGGCGGAGGAAGACACACCCATCATGCATGCTGACAAGAAGTACCGCAGTCGAGGACTTGACGGAACCCAGCGGGCGACGGCGCTGCCACGCCAGACATGAAAAGCGTGGGAGACATGAGCGTGAACGACGAACGTACCGACGGAGCCCGGACGGCTCCATAAACCGGAGGACGGCCCCTGCACTTCTAATTGTCGCCAGCCCTCAAAACTAGTTGACGTCAGACAGACGCTAGCCGATGCGATCTTATATCAGGTCATGCACCAAGTGCATAAGATTCATCTGAAAGGGTGAGTCGCTATGGAAAGAGCTCTCGAAGGAGAGTAAATCAAAGGATATTTAGCATGCCCCAATTCAGTGGTCCCGATCACTGAATCCGTGTGGTTGCGATCACCGGTATGCCTATCCAGGGCGAACCGGAACAAGTGTCCAATTTGAACTGGAACAGGTATTCAATGTTATTTACATGCGCAGCCGGAGGGGTTCCGGTGTCCGAGGTACCGCCAGTGAGGTTCCGCAGCAGAGTATCGGGCAGGGTGCGCCTCCAAATGGTGGCTGATACCTCTACACCGTCCCTCACGGGCTTCGTCACCGCAAATAGGAAAACCAGTAGCCTTCACGTGATCGACGGCGGGAAAACCTACACACCTCTCCGATGCATAGGCTATCGCCATCCCACCAAGACTCAACATGACACTGGACAGGAGCTTGGCCGCTGGCCTCGGGTGCATCGGATCTTCGGTAATCTCCAGACTTGGCTCCACGGCACACATCATGGCTTGGTCACCACCACCTGCAGGTCTACCTCTGGCGAGTTCGCCTTCCGCTTTAACCCGCAGATGGCAGCGTTTCCAACCCCAGCATCCGCACACAACCTACAACCAGTTGCACACTGCGGAGCCAACCGGATAAGCAGAACACAAGATAGTACTACATGACACGCAGATTGGTGGGTGCAGGAGGAGGAACCGTGGTATCACCTGAAGCCCTGATTGGTCCTATAGGTTTAGTTGCTACGACGAGATCATCGAATAAAACATCGTATGGCGTCCCCACATCACTATAGTTCTGCAGTTTGATCCAGTTGATCCCATATGTCAGGACGTCGCGCCACCGGAGACCAGGAAATCCACTTCCTGCTCCAGTCCTCCATCCACCACTCGCATCATACGTTCACCGTCATACCCAGATGCTGTTGTATTCATCTTCACTCGCATCTCTACACACTGCCACTGCCCGACACTGAGGGGCACATTCTCGGTAATAAGGTAATTGCGACCATAATACAGACCATTAAATGCTGAACCTTGCATTCCCACGAAGTTGTTATACGTATCAAGCCGGGTTGCGGGCTGACCACCATTGGGTGAGCCCTGCTGCTCCAAGGCTGAGATAAAGAGCCTATCACCGTTCGGACGCACTCCCTTCAACCCGGCATCGCCCTGAGGCCAACCGGATGGCGGAAAGTAGCCGCCCATATATCCACCGGCATGATGCGAGACGTTCCCGAGATATTTCACATAATAGCGAAAGTAGAGCATGTTGTAGTTCGTAGGAAGCTGCCGATAGAGCGTCCCGTTTCCCCCACTGGGGATAAGGC
>JACRQB010000044.1 GCA_016222925.1 Nitrospirota bacterium
ACTTATTTCTTTTTGGACTGCCTCGCCTTTGATCGTGCGGGCCGACGCACCGGCTTTTTGAGCTGATTTTCAAGCGTGACCACGCGCTGTTCCAACTCTCGCACGAGTTGTTTCAACTCAGGCAAGTGGAAGATCACACCCTGAACCCTCAGGGCTTTTTCACGTGGCAGCGCGGGACTGCCTCCAACGATCTGGTTCGATTCCACGCTACGATTGACGCCTGATTTCGCTGCGATCATCACCTGGTCGCCGATGGTAATATGGTCGGAAAGCCCGGCTTGGCCACCGATCATCACGTGACGGCCGATGGTGGTACTCCCGGCGATGCCAACCTGCGCAACCAGGATACAGTGCTCTCCCACAGTCACATTGTGGGCAATCTGGACGAGATTGTCGACTTTGGTGCCCTGCTTGATGAGGGTCCGACCGAATGTGGCACGGTCGACCGTTACATTTGCTCCCAGCTCAACGTCATCTTCAATGACGACACCACCGAGTTGGGGAATCTTATGATGTCGGCCTTGATGCTGTACGTATCCGAACCCGTCGGCTCCGATCACGGTTCCACTGTGCACGATCACTCGCGCCCCAAGTGAGCAGCCCTCGCGAACGACGACATTGGGATAGAGAACGGAATCGTCCCCAATCCTTGAATCCGATCCGATAAAGACCCCCGGATAGAGCGTGACGCGATTGCCGATTGTCACGCGGTCGCCCAGCGTCACGCATGGCCAGATAGAGGGATCACTTCCGATCTGCACATCCGATCCTTGTGTGACCGACTCGGCGATACCGCGGGGCGTCGGAATGCGAACGAAAAATTTCTGTGCGACGCGTGCGAAGGCCAACAGCGGATTGTCGACGACGATTTGCGGTAGTGCGAGATCGGACAAATGCCGATGGACCAGGAGTGCCGCGACGCGAAGAGCGGCCACGGCCTTCGACATTTTCTCGTTGGCAACAAACGATAGAGCGTGTGGATCGGCTTCGCCGAGGCTTGTTAAGCTGGAGATCGGGGTCTGATCGTCTCCGTGAATCGTCCCTCCAACAAGCTCATGGATTTGAGCCAATATGATTGGAGAGGGTAGTTGTGGTTTGCTCATCGGGCCGTGACTTTCTTCTTCCCTGATGTGCCGGAGGATGTCGTTTTCGATTTTCTGGCCATAACAGACTTTGTCGCGGCTGCCTTCTTGGTAGACGGAGACTTGGCTGAGGTTGTCTTGGTCTTGGTCGACTTGGCTGCTTTCGACTTGCTGGCAGCAGCCACGGGCTTGGGCGATTCAGACTTAGACTCTGTTTTCGATTCAGCAAGCCGTCGCTGGACATACCCCGCTACGGTACCAACGGTACTCAACCCCGGAAGGTCTTGGTCAGGAATTTGAAGCTTGAATCGTTCCTCGATCTCGAACAGCAGTTCGATGATCGCCACCGAATCGAGGCCGAGGTCATCACGAAGATGATGCTCCTCAGTAATCGACGCTGGGTCTCGTTTGAGATAGCTGGCCAAGGCCTGAATGATTTTAGCGGTAACTGCGGGATCGATCCGTTCAGTCATGATAGGTACTCCTTCAAGTGGAATAAGGCTTATCGCATATGAAGGCTGCGACGGGGCCCTCGATATCGTTCAACCGTTGTTATGCCACAAATTTCTTGAAGACGACCGTGGCATTGTTACTGCCGAATCCGAAGGCGTTCAAGAGGGCGTAACGAACCTTTCGTTCTTGGACGGCACGTGTGATCCCATCCAAACGGCAGGCTGGGTCCGGTTCCTCGTAGTTCACTGTGGGATGGATTTGCCCGGTATGGATTGAAAGAGTCGTGGCCACCGCGCCGATCGCCCCAGCTGCCCCCAAGGTATGGCCGATGAGCGATTTTGTGGCACTGATGGCAATTTTGTCTGCGCGATTCTTAAACAGACTCCTGACCGCTTTGGTCTCAACGGCATCGCCGATCGTCGTAGAGGTCGCGTGCGCGTTGATGTAGTCGACCTGATCCGGCCCGATCCCGGCCGAGTCGAGACCGATCTTCATGGTCGTGGCGATTTCCCGACCATCCTCCTGAGGGATGACCATGTGATAGGCTTCGCTGGTGGCCGCATAGCCGACCAGTTCCGCATAGACTCTCGCTTTCCGCTTCTTAGCATGCGCCCATGACTCGACCACTAATGTGGCAGCTCCCTCGCCCATGACGAATCCGTCCCGGAGTCGATCAAAGGGGCGTGAGGCTCGCTCCGGAGCATCGTTAAACTCGCTGGAGAGGGCACGCAAGGAACAGAACCCGGCAAACACCAGGGGAGTAATGCTCGCGTCAGCTCCGACGGCGATAATCACATCGGCCTGGCCGCTACGAATGCATTGCAGGGCTTGACCAAGGTTGGCCATACTCAGATCGGCATCGGCGAGTGCTTCTTTCGAGGAGACTAAGGCGAATTGCGCGTACCGATCCACGCGACTTGCCTGCATCGTCGATAAATACTGTTCTGGTGAGAAATTGTGGATCTGCCCGGCGACCCGCGAACGATAGCCGGACATCGGAAACCATCCCAGGGAAGGGATCGCAGTAATCCCTGAGCGACCCGCAAGGGCTGACTTCCAGAACTCACTGACGCCGATCCCGATGGGAGAAATCACCCCGAGACCGGTAATGACTACGCGCGAGGCCATGTTTCTCCCTCCTTATGAGCGCACACGGCGCCTTTCTTACCGGAAGACCGATGTACAGTCAACTAGGAAACCTCTCTTTAGTGCCTAACTTTTAGTAATAGATAGAGGCCGAAGCTGAGAAACAGCGTATTGGCCATCCACCCAGCAAGCATGGGAGCCAACACTCCCCCTCGTCCGAGTGCAATGGCAACGGAGTGTGTCGTCCAGTAGCAGAACCCGACGATGAACGCTTGTCCGATACCTACGGCCATGTTGCCGCCACGGACTCCGCTTCGGCGCAAACTCAGCGCAATGCCGACGAGCACCATCACGACCGTCACTAATGGGAATGCGACACGACCGTAGTAGTCTGTTAACAGACGGGCGAACGAGAAACCTTCGTGCCGAAAACGCCCGAGGTAGTTTCGAATTTCTTGAAACGTCATAGTTTCCGAGTTCCCCGCAACTGAGGAGGAGAAATCATCGGGAATCAATGGAATGCTGATCGCCTGTTCTGTGAACAGCACCAGCTCTACAGTCTCGCCCGATTGAAAGCGGCGATGAGTCCCGTTTAGCAGGGTCCAGCCTTGAGATGTATAGTGGGCTTCAGCCGCTTCCGTAATCCGGTCAAGCATAAACGGTGGACGAAAATAAAAGATTCGGACACCTCGAAGGGCTGTCCCCGCAACATCGATCTCATTGACCTCCATCAGACCGTCCGCGCTGATACGGGCCCAGGGTTGGGTGGCTTTGACGGTGACTGGAGCCGGTCGTTGTTCGATCTGGACCGTACGGATTTCTTCGGCTTTCTCAGACGCGAGCGGAATGACGGTCGAGCTGAAGAGAAAGAGAATCATAGCCACGCCAGCGGCAAACAGGAGAAAGGGCGAAGTCATCCACAATAAGCTGATCCCACAGCTGCGCATGGCGGTGATTTCATTACTGCGCGCAAACAGACCAAGCGTCAATAAGGTCGCTACCAAGATCGCGAACGGAGCAACTTGGAAGGAAATAGCAGGAATTTTCAACGCGAAGTACGTGAGGATCGGAACGATCCCCGATTCATAACGCAAGAACCGGCGGACCTTCTCGAAGAAGTCGATCACGAGATAGATGGTCACCAAACCGGAAAAGCACATCCCGAAGATTTTCGAGTATTCGCGGAGGATGTATCGGAAAAGAATCGTCATGCTGCTATTGCCTGCTCATCCGTAAAAAAAGTGCGACGGTGATGATGATAAAAATAATATTAGGCAACCAAGCACCCGCAAAGGGATGCAGAATCAGAGCCGTCACCAGAAAGTCGCACCCGACATTCAGAATATAAAACGCGATGATGATACCCACGCCGACAGCAAACCCGCCGACCCGTCCGGACCGCTTCGAGACGATGCCGACCGGCACGCCGAGCAGACAGAATACAAGCGACGCGGTCGGAAAAGCCAAATCTTTATAGTATTCCATCAGACGACGAAGCGAGCCGGCATCCTTCCCCCCGGACTCGGCCAGCCGGGCCATGATCTGTTCATAGGACGGGCGCTCTTCACTGGCCGAATAGCTGCTGAGGTTCAGATCGATCTTGAGATCGTAACGGGCAAACGCAATCTGCTGATACTGGTCCACCTGACGCGGACGGCTATGGATGACTCCATTCACCAGCTGAAGCGCGACCTGCGCATGGGCGGCATCCATAAACACGTGGTATTGTTCCGCCACGATGACGCGAGGTTCTTCGGGCACGCGTTCATCCGAGATAAAGATGCCCTCCGCCGGACGGCCTGGCTCACCTTCTGGAACATAGATCATCATGCGTGGAATCGGCTCATTGAAGGTGCCTCGCTCTAAAGCTAAAACAAGCTGATCTTTGAGCAGATTGAGTGCCACCTTCTTGAGATTCAATGAGCTCCATGGCTGTCCCCATTGAGACAAGATCAAGGTCAGCGTAAATACACACACGGAGAACAGGAGGACCGGCTGCGAGAGACGAAACAGACTGAGCCCGGTCGCGCGCATGGCAACCAATTCCTTGTCAAATGACAACCGGCCAAATGCCGTGACCGACGCGATCAGACCTGCGATCGGAAGTGTGAGCACAAGACCGGAGGGCAGCAGCATGGCAATCACTTTGAGGACCGCCCAGAACCCGACCCCCTTGGACACCAGCAGTTCGACAAGGCGCAACAGCTCCCTAGTCAACATGACAAAGCAGAGCGCACCGAGACTGAGACCAAACGGAGAGAGCAGTTCCGTGAAGATATAGCGATCAAGCAGTGTTCGTAAGATCACAGAGTGTCTAGATGGGAGAAATTCTGATCACTATAGGGAAGTCCTGCTCGACTGTAAACACAGGAGAAACTCTCCTTCGCAAAGATTCGCTTGACAGGTCCTGAAGCCTATGGTACATGCAGCGCGACTTTCCATTCACACGATGGGTTCCGTGAGCGATGCATCACTCCTTCAGGTTCCCGTCCCTTCTTCTAGCCAAATTCTTGCCAAGTCCATTTTCTGTTTTGATACAGGGCGATTGCGTGGAGCTGCTACGCAACCAGTCGTAGTCGTTGATAAAAGGAGGGCTTCTGTGAAGACAAAAGGAACGGTCAAGTGGTTCAATGATCGAAAAGGGTTTGGATTCATCCGGCTGGACAGCGGAGAAGATGTCTTTGTCCACTACTCCGCCTTACAAGGAGACGGCTTCAAGACCCTCAAGGAGGGGGAAAACGTCGAGTTTGAGATCGTGCAGGGAGCCAAGGGGCCTCAAGCGGCCAATGTCCTCAAGGCGGAGATCGCCGCATCGTAAGTTGTCACGTCTTCCGTTTTTTGTTCGCGTAGAAGAGCTGGTCCTCCGATCGGAGGACCAGCTCTTCTACGCGAGTGCTCGTTGCCTGATTCTTCCATTTCCTAGACAAAAATCCTTGCGACTGTTAGCGTTTGATTGTTCTGATCGTGGAGGTATTGTTGTGCCCCCGGATCGAAGTCGAGTTCTTCAACAAGCGCAGCTCCTCGCATCCCGCGGACAGTACGAAGCGGCCATAGCCGAATGGAAAAAGCTGACCGCAGATTCCCCCGCCGACGGCACCATTCATAATACGATTGGTGATTTGCAATTGAAGCGAAACGCTTCAGGGGAAGCCGCTTCTGCATTCTTGCAGGCGGCCTCGGCATTCCGAGCCGAAGGCGCGACCCTCAAGGCCATTGCCGCCTTTAAGAAGGTCCTGAAATACGATCCCGCTCGATATGAGGTCTATCGCCACCTTGGCGACTTGAATGTTGAACGTGGACTCATCAGCAGCGCGGTCCAGGACTACCTCACGCTGGGGAAGTACTACTTGAAAGAGCGTCGCGGAAAAGACGCGCTCGAGGTTTACAAGAAGATCGTCCTCCACGATCCATCGAATCTCAGCGCACAGCAGCGCGTCGCCGAACTCTGTGTCCAGGAAAACCAGCAAGATGAAGCGACTACCGTGTATCTTCAGCTGGGCCGTGAGCGATCAGCGCAAGGTCGATACGATGAGGCGAAAGACGCGTATCTCGCCGTCCTCAGAATCGACCCCGCGAACAACGAGGCAGCCCAATTCGTGGAGAGTCTGAAGAAAGGTGGAACCGGATCAACCAAGACGGTCAAACCAGGATCTACTGCGCCGGCACAGAAACCGTCGGAACCGGTCGATCTTCTGGCTGAGGCCGTTCGTCGCATTGACGAAAAACAGTATGCCGGCGCAGAAGCGATTCTGAACCAAATGCTCACACGAGAACCAGGGAACCCCCAAGTTTGTCAACTCCTGGCTCGGTTGCACTTGCAACGCGGGGATGTCCAAGTGGCGCTGGGAGAATATCGTTTCTTGGCTGGGGCCGCGTTGCGGGCCCATGACCTCACACTTGCCGAATCGTTGATTCAGGAGTTCTTGTCCGCCGACCCGACTTCCGTTCCGTTACTGGAGCTGAACGGAGAACTCCTCGAAGAAAAAGGCGATGGTGGGGGAGCCGCCATCCAGTATGCAAAGGCCATCGAACTCTTGCTTGAGCATCCGGAGCCAGGCATGGAAAGTTTGCATGAGGAGCTCTTCGAAAAAGTGCGATCGCTATCCAGTGATGACGCGTTCGTGAATCGACTGACGACAAGGATGAAGGGAGGGGCCTCGGCCGAACGGAGTGAACCTCCTCAGACTGCGTCTCTTGTAAGCGTGCCGTTGAGCCACGTCGATTCCCTACCGACCGGTGATGAATCATTGAGAGCTGATTCAGACAGTATTCAGGCAGTCCGTCCACACGATCTAATGAAGGAAGACCGACAATTCTCGGTGGTGGGTGCGAAGCCCGACGACGTCAACCCTTCTGCCAAGGACAGTGGATCGCAGAAAACCACCATTGAGTCGAAAACAGCTCCTAATGGACAAGATGTTCGGAATACATCGGTCACTGCCTCGCCTGGGTCGAGTGCCAAGACTCCACCTGCTCCACAGGTAGCAACAGAAGCGCCGATGGCCTTGCATCCGCCGCAGAACGAACCGGTAGGAGCTCCAGCAGTCGGGAAGCCAGTCGCTGCACAAAAGAGCGAGGTGCGCAAAGCCGAAGTCCCACAGCCACCTGTCCCCATGCCGGCCAAGCTCGTCTCGGCTCAGACATCTGTGGAATCAGCTGCTCCTAGCAAACCCGCCGTGGGGCGGTCTGTCTCAAAGAAAAACATGATCACACTCAGGCGATTCTTGGATTGGAAACGGTCTTGGCTGATCCTCGTTGCCAAGGGGCTAAGGGGCAAGCCATTCGCTATGAGTTAGGGTTACTCTATGAAGCGGAGGAACAGTGGGAGAAGGCCGCTTACGCATTCGAGTCAATTCCTTCATTCCATGATGTGCCACAGCGACTGGTGGCCTTGAAGGAAAAACAAGGAGGAGGGGAGGTTGGTTTTCGGTACGCCTCGTAGGGTCCAATCTTCGTTCTCAATCACAACTTAGTTCACTCGATTCGGCGCTGGTCGACCTCCCAACACGGCCGCAATATTGTCGAGGCAGATGAGCCCCATACGTACACGCGTCTCAAGTGTGGCCGATCCGAGGTGAGGAAGAAGAACCACATTCGGCAGCGTTATCAAACCAGCAGAAACCATCGGTTCGTGTTCGTAGACATCCAGCCCAGCGCCCGCGATTGTGTGTGCCTCAAGCGCCGACACCAGCGCCGCCTCATCAATCACCGGTCCGCGGGATGTGTTGATGAGGTAGGCGGTTGGTTTCATCAGCCTAAGCTCGCGTCGTCCGATCAGGTGACGAGTCGTACCGGTGAGAGGGACATGGAGGGAAAGAAAGTCGGATTTTGCCAGGACTGTATCGAGAGGGTGCCATTCCCAGGTGAGGCCTGGTGGAGTGGGAACGGGGTGACGGCCGGCATAGATCACCGACATTCGAAATCCGGACGCTCGTTGCGCGACAGCCTGGCCAATGCGTCCCATGCCGACAATGCCCAGCGTTTTGCCAGAGACATCGGCGCCCAACAGTTGGGTAGGCGTCCACCCAGGCCAGTCGCCGGTCCGAATCCAGGTGTCTCCCTTGGCGATATGCCGTGCCAGCGCCAGCAACACCGCCCACGTCAAATCAGCAGTAGCATCGGTCAGCACGTCCGGGGTATTGGTAACGGTGATGAATCACAGCATCCGCTTGTGCAACACCTTGGTGGAGTTCCTCCAGCGTTGGTGACCGATCCGCCGGTTTGGCAGGCACGTGGTAGTGTCGAGGAATTGCGTCCAACACTGGCTGTGGTAACAGGCGGGTGATATATAAGGTTGGACGACCCATCGTGGGCCTATTGTAGGAGAAATCGAAGCCCACGGACAACGACTTTGGTTCTTCAAGGAATTGACTGACTAGGATACGCGACCCCTTATGAGCGCCTCTTCGCCATTGATCCGCCCGACGAAATCTCATGCGGTCGCCAACGATCTTCGTGCGTTGTTGGGATCCGAGAAAGTCAAAGACGATGGACCGACGCTCACAGCCTATGCTGTGGACGCCAGCATCTATCGCATTCCTCCACAGGCAGTCGTCCTCGTTGAGTCGGAAGATGATATTGCCGCAACCATCGGCTATGCTCGGTCGCGAGGAATTCCGCTGACCCCTCGAGCAGCCGGCACCAATCTCACCGGCTCCGCAATCGGTTCAGGGATCATCCTTGACGTCTCACGTCTCAATCGAATCCTTGAGCTGAATCGAGAGGAGAAATGGGCGCGAGTCCAACCGGGAATCGTCTTGGCAGAATTGAACAAACAGCTCAGTGCTCACAGACTTATGTTTGGGCCAGACCCTTCAAGCGGCGACATGTGCAAACTGGGCGGCATGGTCGCCAACAATTCTTCAGGCCCCCATACGCTCCGCTACGGCTCGGTCAAAG